>NZ_JAOEDV010000104.1:0-12859 GCF_029837545.1 Stenotrophomonas sp. GD04024
AAGTGCTTGTCGCGGGCCTGGCCATCGTTGCCGGGTGCGGTTTCGCGGTGGCTGCGCCAGGCAGAAACGCCGAACCCGGCGACACGCAGCGCCAGCTCCACTGCATCCAGTTCGTGCAGCTGGAAATCGGCGGTGAACGGCAGGCTGCGCATGAAGGTGGCATCGCCGAAGGCCAGGCATAGCCGGCCACCCCGACGCACGACCCGTGCCAGTTCGCCCAGCACCGGCGCCAGGTCTGGCCAGAAGTACAGGGTGTTGACGGCCAGTGCCGCGTCCATCGCGGCATCGGCGATCGGCAGGGCATGGGCGTCGCCATGACGCATCCCGGCCCGCTCGGCCAGCCCGGCGGCGGTGAGTTGCCGGTTGCCGGCCTCGACCATGGCAGTGGACAGCTCGATGCCCAGGTAACGGCTGTCGCTGGCCTGCAGAAGCAGCGGCGCAAACGCAGCGTTGCCGGGGCCGATCTCCAGCACCCGTTCGCCTGAGGTCACCGCCAGCAGGCCGATCGCGGCCCGGTTGAGCGCGCCATTGCTGCGGTTCATCGATTCGGCCACAGCCTGTGCGGCGTCGCCGTGGGGGTGCCGCAGCTGCGCGGCCAGGGTGGAAGCATCCAGCATCATCATCGTCCGTCGCGGGAATCTGGACGTGGCGGCGGCGGGGTCCGCCGACGACCATAGCGCTGCCTTCGCAGCTTGGGAAGTAGGGGAACCCCGCTTCAGGGTGATGAGGAAATGTCCAGCGTCGCAGTCGGTGAGATCTGGTTGTCCACAGGGGGTGTGGATTACGCGTGGGCAACTTTGTGGATAAGCGGCGACAGGCGCCACCCCCCTAGGCTGTCAAGATGGGTGGCGAAAAATTCACCGCCGGTGAGGACAGGTGAGGGAGCGGTGAAGGATCGGCGCGGCCAGTGCTGTCGCCAGCGGCGGCGCTCGCGGTAACCTGTGGGCCTTGATGCTCCGTGAGACCCCATGAAACGTCACTTCTCGATGCTGCGCGAATTCCAGCTGGCCGACTGGTTCACCCTGGCCAATGCTTTCTGCGGCACCGGTGCGGTGTTCGCCGCAATGCGCTTCCTGCAGGACGGCGAGCGCGGCTACCTGATGTTCGGCATGGCGCTGATCCCGCTGGCCTTCATCTTCGACGCGCTGGACGGGCGCATCGCGCGCTGGCGCAAATCCAGCTCCACCCTGGGCCGCGAGCTGGATTCGCTGTCGGACGTGATCTCCTTCGGTGTGGCCCCGGCCGCACTGGCCTATGCCTGTGGCATGCAGGGCGGGTGGGACTGGCTGGTGCTGAGCTATTTTGTCTGCTGCGGCGTCAGCCGCCTGGCGCGCTACAACGTCACCGCCGAGGCAATGACGGGCGACGAGGGCAAGGTCACGTATTTCGAGGGCACCCCGATCCCGACCAGCCTGGTACTGGTGATCGTGCTGGCGATCGCGGCAGGCACCGGCGCCATCGGCCAGGAAATCTGGTTCGGCCAATGGCAGATCGGCCCGTGGCAGCTGCACCCGATGGTGCTGCTGTTCGCCCTGTCCGGGTCGCTGATGATCAGCAAGACCCTGCGTATTCCCAAGCCATGACCCAGCCTTGCGGAGGCCTGCGATGACCAGCTCGGCCCACGATGCCGGCAGCAGCGATTTCGAAGCCCTGGCCCGGCAGTACTTCGGCGCCTGGGGAGATGCCCTGCGCCACGCGGCGACGCCTGGCGCCCCAGCTGGCGATGGCCCGGGCAGCTGGCAGCGGCTGTTCGACGGGTGGGGCCAGCTGCTGCCCGAACAGGGGCCGGGCGCGCCGGAAGACGCGGTGCGCCGGTTCCGCGAACAGGCCGGTAGCTGGTACGGCACCATGCAGGACGTGGCCGCGCGATTCGCCGGCCGCGACGCCAGCAGCGCCGACGTGGCCCAGGCCTGGCGCGAGGCGGTGCAGGGGCAGGGCGATGGCATGCTGCAATGGATGCTGCAGGGCGCTCGTGGCAGCACCCACGCCGGCGCCGCCGTGCCCGAATTCGCCGCCTGGCTGCAGCAGTTCCAGTTGCAGGCGGGCCCATGGCTGCAGAGCCCGGCATTTGGTCCGGGCCGTGAGCACCAGGCGCGCTGGCAGGCGCTGCTGCGCGCGCAGGAGGAATACCAGCAGCATTCGCGCGCTTACGTCGAGCAGATCAAGCAGGCGCTGGACGAGGCCTTCGCGTTGTTCGAGCAGCGCCTGGCCCAGCACGAGCAGCCCGGCAGCCAATTGACCAGCGCCCGCGCGATGTTCGACCTGTGGATCGAAGTGGCCGAAGAAGCCTACGCCAAGGTCGCCCTATCCGAGCCGTTCCAGCAGGTGTACGCCTCGCTGGGCAACGCACAGATGCGCCTGCGCGCCGGCCTGCAGCGCGAGGTGGAACAGATGAGTGAGCGCGTCGGCCTGCCGACCCGCAGCGAGATGGACGCCGCGCACCGCCGCATCGCCGAGCTGGAGCGCAGCCTGCGTCGGCTGCAGGCGCAGGTGGCGGTGCTGGCGGGTACCGCCACCGTGGATCCCGTGGCGCAGCCGGCCCCGGCGAAAGTGAAGCCGGCCGCGCGCAAGGCGGTGAAGAAGGCCGCACCTGCCAACAAGGCGGCCCCCAGCAAGGCGCCTGCAAAAAAAGTGCCCGCAAGGAAGGCGCCTGCGAAGAAGGCCGCCGCCCGCACCTCGTCACGGACGCGTGACCGATGAAGGGACCGCTGGGCTTCAACGCCGACGACCTGATGCAGGAAACCCTGGCCATGCAGCGCAAGCTGCTGGAAGGGCTCACGCTGCTGCCGCAGGTGGAGGACGTGGATTATGGCGTGACCGCCCGCGAGGAAGTCTGGCGCGACGGCAAGGTGGTGCTGTACCGCTTCGTCGGCGAACAGGCGCCGACCCGGCGCACGCCGTTGCTGATTGTCTACGCGCTGGTCAACCGGCCGTACATGGTCGATCTGCAGGCCGATCGCTCACTGGTGCAGAAGCTGCTGGCGCTGGGCCAGGACGTGTACGTGCTGGACTGGGGCTACCCGAACCGCTCCGAGCGCTTCCAGACCCTGGAGGATTATCTGCTGCGCTATGTCGATGGCGCGGTGGACGTGCTGCGCCAGCGCAGTGGTGGACCGGTGGACCTGCTCGGCATCTGCCAGGGCGGCGTGTTCGCGCTGTGCTACGCCGCGCTGCGCCGGCACAAGCTGGGCAAGCTGATCACCATGGTCACCCCGGTCGATTTCCAGACCGCCGACAACATGCTCTCGCACTGGGCGCGGCAGGTGGACGTGGACCTGCTGGTCGACACGCTGGGCAACATCCCGGCCGATCTGATGAATGCCAGCTACCTGATGCTCAAGCCGTTCCGCCTGAACGTGCAGAAGTACGTGGGCCTGCTCGACATCCTCGATGACAAGGCCGCGCTGGAGGATTTCCTGCGCATGGAGAAGTGGATCTTCGACTCACCGGATCTGGCAGGCGAAGCGTTCCGTGACTTCATCAAGCAGTTCTACCAGGGCAATGGATTGGTGAACGGCACGGTGCGGATCGGCGAGGAGGCGGTGGACCTGTCGCAGGTGACCTTGCCGGTGCTGAACATCTACGCCGAGCAGGACCATCTGGTGCCGCCGGATGCGTCGCGTGCGATGCGCGGGCGTCTGGGCACCGAGGACTACACCGAGTCCAGTTTCCGCGGCGGCCATATCGGTATTTACGTGTCCGGTCGCGCACAACGCGAAGTGCCGGCCACGATCGATGGCTGGCTGAAGGCTCGCGACCTGTAGAGTCGAGCTTGCTCGACTGCCCTTGGGGGGATGATGACGTACCGGATTTCGTTGATTCTTGCCGCACTGCTGGCGGCACCCCTGGCCCACGCCGCCCCCGGCCCGCAGGCGCAACGCGAGATCGCCCAGTTGATCTCCAGCCTCGACGGTTCGCAGTGCCGGTTCCAGCGCAATGGCAGCTGGTACGACGGCAGCGATGCGCGCGCGCACCTGCAGCGCAAGTACGACTACCTGCTGAAGAAGGACATGGTCGACAGCGCCGAGCAGTTCATCGAGCGCGCGGCCAGCCAGAGCAGCATGAGCGGCAAGCCCTATCGCATCCAATGTCCCGGGCAGCCTGAACAGACGGCTGCGGCCTGGTTCGGCGCCCGCCTGCAGGCCCTGCGCCAACGCGCGCCGTAGACATGGCCGGGGTGTAGAGTCGAGCCGCGCTCGACTGCGCTTTCTGGTTCCCGAGGAGATGCCACCATGAACACCACGCCACGCACGCTGTCGCGTTCGTTGAACGACCGCATGATTGCCGGCGTGATGGGTGGCATTGCCCATCGCTTCGGCTGGAATGCCACCCTGGTACGGATCGTGTTCGTGCTGGTCTCGATCGGCTCGGCGGCCTTCCCCGGCATCCTGGTCTACCTGATCCTGTGGCTGCTGATCCCGAACGAGGCCGATTGAACGCCACCTCCCGGCCCTGGCCACTCTGGCTGCGCGCGCTGCAGGTGCTGGGCGCGGTATGGACGCTGCCCAATACGCTGATCGGCCTGATCGGTGGCCTGGCGGGCCTGCTGGGTGGGGCGACGCTGCGCTGGAGCGCCCGCGACTGTGCGCTCATCTTTGATCACTGGCCGTGGGGGCCGGGCGGGGCGATCACGCTGGGCAATGTGATCCTGCATACCGGGCACGACCTGGGCATGTCCTGCCGCACCTATGCGCATCAGGCCGGGTGGGGCGTGGAGCCGCTGATCCGGCTGGACGACCACGAGCGCGCGCACGTCTACCAGTACCTGGTGCTGGGGCCGTTGTACCTGCCGGTGTACCTGCTGTGCGGCGGGGTGAGTGCGCGCAATCCGTTCGAGCGTGCGGCGGATCATTACGCCCGGTTCGGGCAGGGTTGGTGGCCGTTGGCGGGAATCCGCCGCGGATTCGTTAGTCGGAAGTTAAAGATCCGTAAGCATTCTGCTGCGATCCCGCAGTCATCTGCATGCAACCGATCGTCATTAGCCTTCGTGACGTTCCAGTCAGGTTCGACGCGGTAAGCTCTCCCTCGATGAGCTCGCAGCATCGCTCATCGAGTGCAGTACGCAGTAGCAATTTGGAGGAATACATCACATGGCAATCGTTCTTTATGTCGGTGGTAGCAAGGATGGCGAGAAGGGCGTGGTGCCCTACGGCTTCAGCAAATCCCGCGCCGACACCGCGCTGGGGCCGGAGTTCTACACGGAGCGGTTCATGGAACTGCAGGGTGTCGGCAAGGTCCGCCTGATGGCCCTGGAAAGCATGCGTGACGACATCGTCATGCAGCGCGCCGCCCGCCACTACCGCTGACCTTCGCAACACGCGGCAGGGCGCGCCCACCATCGTGCGCCCGCGCCGGCATCCCAGCCCAGGGCCGGTCCGAGCCCTCTCTCCGCCAGGATGCCGGCGTCCACTCCGGGGACGCCGCTGAACCTCGCCGCCTGTCAATGCCTTGTCCGGCTCCGTCGTCGGTTGCCAGAATGGGGTCTTCCCGTAACGCGGCCCAGACCTGAAGCAATGCACGACGCCAAGAACGCCCAGAGCGCGCTCGCCCAGCAGATCGCCCAGACCATCGCCGACGAGATCGGTGCCCAGTCCGCCCAGGTACGTGCCGCCGTCGGCCTGCTCGACGAGGGCGCCAGCGTTCCGTTCATCGCGCGCTACCGCAAGGAAGTGACCGGGGGCCTGGATGACACCCAGCTGCGCAACCTGGAAGTGCGCCTGACCTACCTGCGCGAGCTGGAAGACCGGCGCGCGGCGGTGCTGGCCAGCATCGGCGAGCAGGGCAAGCTCAGCGACGAGCTGCGCAACGACATCCTGGCGGCCGATACCAAGAGCCGTCTGGAAGACCTGTACCTGCCGTACAAGCCCAAGCGCCGTACCCGCGCGCAGATCGCCCGCGAGGCCGGGCTGGAGCCGCTGGCCGATGGCCTGCTGGACGATCCGACGCAGGACCCGCAGGTGTTTGCTGCCAGCTTCGTCGATACCGACAAGGGCGTGGCCGATACCAAGGCCGCGCTGGAGGGCGCGCGCGCGATCCTGATGGAGCGCTGGGGCGAGGACGCCGCGCTGGTGGGTGAGCTGCGCACCTGGCTGGGCGAAACAGGGGTGATCCGCGCCCGCGTGGCCGAGGGCAAGGAAACCGAAGGCGCCAAGTACCGCGACTATTTCGAGCATGCCGAGGCACTGGCGAAGATCCCGTCGCACCGGTTGCTGGCGCTGTTCCGTGCGCGGCGCGAGGAAATCCTGTTCCTGGAGCTGGACCCGGGCAACGATGCCGAGGTCGGCCACCAGTACGCCGAAGGGCGCGTGGCGCGCAAGGCCGGCATCGCCGACCAGGGCCGAGCCGCTGACCGCTGGCTGCTGGATGCCTGCCGCCTGACCTGGCGCGCCAAGCTGCACACCCACCTGTTGCTGGACCTGTTCAACCAGGCCCGCGAGAAGGCCGAAGCCGAGGCCATCGCAGTCTTCGGCGACAACCTCAAGGATCTGCTGCTGGCCGCGCCGGCCGGCCCGAAGACCGTGCTGGGCCTGGACCCGGGCATCCGCACCGGCTGCAAGATCGCCGTGGTCGATGCCACCGGCAAGCTGGTCGCGACCGACACCATCTATCCGCACGAGCCGCGCCGGCAGTGGGACCAGTCGCTGCAGACGATCAAGCAGCTGTGCGCCAAGCACAACGTGGAACTGATCGCGATCGGCAACGGCACCGCCAGCCGCGAGACCGACAAGCTGGCCGGTGAAGCGATCAAAGCCGCCGCCAACCCGAAGCTGCAGAAGGTGGTGGTCAGCGAGGCCGGCGCGTCGGTGTACTCGGCCTCCGAATTCGCGGCCAGGGAGTTTCCGGACCTGGACGTGTCGCTGCGCGGTGCGGTATCGATCGCGCGCCGCCTGCAGGACCCGCTGGCCGAACTGGTCAAGATCGAACCCAAGGCGATCGGCGTGGGCCAGTACCAGCATGACGTGGACCAGTACCGCCTGGCCCGGGCGCTGGATGCGCGGGTGGAGGACTGCGTGAACGCGGTCGGCGTCTACGTGAATACCGCCTCGGCTGCGCTGCTGTCACGCGTGTCCGGGCTGTCGGCCACGGTGGCCGAGAACATCGTGCGCCACCGTGACGACAACGGCCCGTTCAAGCGCCGCAAGGACCTGCTGAAGGTCGCGCGCCTGGGCGAAAAGACCTTCGAGCAGTGCGCCGGCTTCCTGCGCATCGCCGATGGCGACCAGCCGCTGGATGCCTCGGCGGTGCACCCGGAAGCCTACCCGGTAGTGGAGCGCATCGTGGCCAGCACCGCGCGGCCGATCAAGGCGCTGATCGGCGACGGCAGCTTCCTGCGTGGGCTGAAGGCCGAGCAGTTCACCGATGCCACCTTCGGGGTGCCGACCGTGCGCGACATCCTCAAGGAACTGGAGAAGCCGGGCCGCGACCCGCGTCCGGAGTTCAAGGCCGCACGCTTCGCCGAGGGCGTGGAGGACATCAAGGACCTGCGCGAAGGCATGGTGCTGGAAGGCGTGGTGAGCAACGTGGCGGCCTTTGGGGCCTTTGTCGATATCGGCGTGCACCAGGACGGCCTGATCCACATCTCGGCGCTGTCCGATACGTTCGTGAAAGACCCGCGTGACGTGGTCAAGGCCGGCGACATCGTCAAGGTGAAGGTGCTGGAGGTGGACGTGGCGCGCAAGCGCATCGCCCTGACCCGGCGCCTGGACGACACCCCCGGCCAGGCCACCAGCCGCCCGGGCCAGCGCGACGAGCGCGGCCAGGGGCAGGGGCCGCGCCGTGACGTGGGCGGCCAGAACCGTGGGCCGAACCGCGGCCAGGGCAATGGCGGCCGCCCCGGCCCGTCGGCAGCACCGGCCAACAATGCCCTGGCCGAAGCCTTCGCCCGCGCCAAGCGCAGTTGAGGATCGTGGCCCCCGTCACGGTTGATCCGGGGCGGGGGGCTTGTCGGTTTTCCCCGTGATTGCGCACACTGGCGCTTGAGGGGAGGCGTTCGGCCCCCCCGCTGTCGCTGGGGAGGGCCATGACGCCAGCACGACCCGCCGTCTTCGTTGCAGGCTGCAGCGCGCCGCTGCGGCAGATGCGTGCCTGCGCGGGCGGGGGAACGGGTTGATGGCGGGCCAGGGAAACAACGGCAACGGGCTGCTTGAACGACGCCTGCAGGAGTTGGCCGAAGAGCGGCGCCGGCTGGCGATGATCATCGACGGCACGGCGGCCGGTACCTGGGAGTGGAACGTGCAGACCGGCCAGATGCGGGTCAATGCACGCTGGGCTGAGATCGTCGGCTACCGCCTGGAAGAGCTGCAGCCGATCTGCCAGGAAACCTTCCTGAAGCTGGTGCATCCGGATGACATCGCGTTGTCTGATGCCGCGCTGGAGGATCATTTCGCGGGCCGCAGCGACAACTACGCCTGCCTGCTGCGCATGCGGCACAGGAACGGCCAGTGGATCTGGATCCAGGACCGCGGCCGGGTCTTCGAATGGGATGGGCAGGGCCGGCCGCTGTGGATGGCCGGCGCACATGCCGACGTGACCGAGCTGCAGCAGGCGCGGCAGGATGCGGCCGAAACCCGCCAGCGCCTGCAGGCGGTGGTCGATGCGTCCGACGAGGTGGCGGTGATCGCCACCGATACCGATGGCACCATCACCCTGTTCAATACCGGTGCGCAGCGCCTGCTGGGCTACAGCGCTCCGGAGGTGGTCGGCCAGCGCCGGCTCGACGCCTTCCATGATCCGGCCGAGCTGAACGCCTGGCTGCAGCCGCTGGCCGATGCCGAGGGCAATCTTCCGGGCGTGTTCGAGGCGCTGAGTGCGCGTGCCGACGGGCAGACCTACTCGCGGCAGTGGACCTTGCTTCGCAAGGATGGCCAGCCACGGCAGGTGCGCCTGTCGATCAGCCGCATGGATGGGGCCAACGGGGTGCGCATCGGCTATGTCGGCATGGCCATCGACATCACCGAGATCCTGCAGGCCCGTGCCGAGGCCCGCCTGTCGGCGGAAAAGTTCGCCGGTGCGTTCACGTCCGCCGCGCTGGGCATGGCCCTGGTTTCGCTGGAGGGGCTCTGGCTGGACGTGAACGACGCCCTGTGCCGGATCCTGGGTTACCCGCGCGAAGAGCTGCTGCAGGTCGATTTCCAGCGCCTGACCCATCCCGACGATCTGCAGGCCGATCTGGCGCTGGTGCACGACCTGCTGGCCGGGCGGCGCAGCCACTACCACCTGGAAAAACGCTATCTCGACCGCGATGGGCGGGTGATCTGGACTCGGTTGTCGGTGTCGCTGGTGCGCAACGAGCATGGCCAGCCGGTGCATTTCGTGTCGCAGATCCAGGACATCACCGCCCAGCGCAGCAGCGAGCAGCGCTTGTTCGAGAGCGAGCAGCGCAGCCGCCTTACGCTTGATGCGGTGGCTGACCTGGTGCTCAGCGTCAACCTGGATGGTCGTATCGACTATGCCAATGCTGCGGCCGTGCGCATGCTGGCCGGCGATGGCGCACTGTCGCTGGCCGGGCACAAGGTGCAGGACGTGCTGGCGCTGACCACCGAATACGCGCCGGGCTCAGTGCTGGATGTCTCGGTGCTGCTGGACCCGGAAAGCAATGCCGTGGACCTGCATGCCGATCTGCTGTTGCGGCTGGGCACGGCAACGGTACCGGTGGACCTGACCCGCGCGTGGCTGCGCGATGACGAAGGCCATGTGCGCGGTGCGGTCTGGGTGCTGCGTGACGACACCCAGCAGCGTGCGCGCCAGCGCGAGGCGCGGCACCTGGCCGAGATCGACCCGCTGACCGAACTGAGCAACCGCCGTGGTTTCGAAGTACACCTGCAGCAGGCCATCACCCGCGTCGAGCGTACCGGCCAGGCGGCCTCGCTGATGTACATCGACCTGGACCGCTTCAAGCCGGTCAACGACACCTGGGGCCATCTGGCTGGTGATGCCGTGCTGTGGGCGGTGGCCAGTGTGCTGCGCCATGGCGTGCGTGACTCGGACGTGGTGGCGCGGCTGGGCGGTGACGAATTCGCGGTGATCCTGTCCGGCTGCACGCCGCGCCGTGCAGCGCGCATCGGTGGCGAACTGCTGCATACGCTGGCATCGCTGTCCATTCCCTGGGACCAGGACCGGTTGCGGGTCGGTGCCAGTATCGGTGTCGCGCCGCTGGCCGGCGGCATGAGCGTCGACCAGGCTGTGGCCGCGGCCGACGCCCAGTGCTACCGGGCCAAGGCGATGGGCCGCAACAACGTGCAGGTGCAGGGCGAACTGTCCGAGCTGCCGGGTGACGACGGCGAAACGGGCTGAACCGGCCCGCACCGTGGTGGTGGATGAAGGATGTTTCATTTGCCCGTGCCGGCTGATTTGGCGAGCATGTGCCAGTCTCGACTCCAGCGGTGCCCATGTCGCGCGTATTGACCATCGAGGATGACGCCATCACTGCCCAGGAAATCGTGGCCGAGCTGGGCAGCCATGGCCTGCACGTGGACTGGGTGGCCGATGGTCGTGAAGGCCTGGTGCGCGCGGCCAGCGGCGACTATGACGTGATCACGCTGGACCGCATGCTGCCTGGCCTGGACGGCCTGGCCATCGTCACCACGCTGCGGCGGATCGGCGTTGCCACGCCGGTGCTGATGCTCAGCGCGTTGTCCGACGTGGACGAGCGCGTGCGCGGCCTGCGCGCCGGTGGCGACGACTACCTGACCAAGCCGTTCGCCTCCGACGAGATGGCCGCGCGGGTGGAAGTGCTGTTGCGTCGCCGCCAGCAGCCGGCCAGCAACGAGACCGTGCTGCGGGTCGGCGACCTGCAGCTGGACCTGCTGGCGCGCACCGCCCACCGTGGCGGGCGCAGCCTGAGCCTGCTGCCGACCGAGTTCAAGCTGCTGGAGTACCTGATGCGCAACGCCGGGCAGGTGCTGACCCGGATGATGCTGTTCGAGGAAGTGTGGGGCTACCACTTCGACCCGGGCACCAACCTCATCGACGTGCATATCGGCCGCCTGCGGCGCAAGCTGGACCAGGCCGATGCACCGTCGCTGATCCGTACCGTGCGCGGCAGTGGCTATGTCCTCAGCGAAACTGTCTGACGGCTGGCGTTCGTCCAGCAGCCGCCTGCTGGGGCTGTACAGCCTGCTGTTCGTGGCCTGGTCGTGCGTGCTGCTGGGCGTGCTGTACTGGCGGGTGTCGCTGTACCTGGACGAGCTGGCGCAGTCGGCGGTGCTGCAACGCGCACATCTGTTCGAGCACTTCACCGGCGATGGACTGACCGCAGCGCTGCGCGAGAACCGCCGCTACGACCTGCACGGCATCGATGCCTATGGGTTGTTCACGCCCGACGGAAAACCGCTTGCGGGCATGCTGAAGTCGCTGCCGGCACAGCTGCCACTCGATGGCAGCGCACACCCGGTTTCCGGATTGCCCATCGCCGATGTGAACGCGCGAGGCAAGCGCGGCTTCGGTCTGGCGATGCCGACCCGCGACGGCCGCATCCTGGTGCTGGTGCGCTACAGCGGGCCGTTGAACGAGGTCAATCATCTGATTCTTGATGCGCTGCTGTGGGGTGTTTCGCTGACGCTGTTGCCAGGTCTGCTGGGCTGGCAGTTGTTGCGGCGCCGGCCATTGCGCCGCATCCAGGCCATCGAGCAGGCCACTGCGCGCATCGTCGCCGGCGATCTGGGCCAGCGCCTGCCGTTGGCCAACCGCCGCGATGAACTGGACATGCTGGCGACCATCGTCAACGCCATGCTCGACCGCATCGAGCAGCTGATGACCGAGGTCAAAGGGGTATGCGACAACATCGCCCACGACCTGCGCACCCCGCTGACGCGCGTGCGTGCGCAGCTGTACCGCATGCGCCAGCAGGTGGCCGACGGCGATCCACAGTCGCTGCCGCTGGAGCAGGTACTGGAGGAGACCGATACCCTGATGGCACGCTTCCGCGCGTTGCTGCGGATTTCCGAGCTGGAAGACCATCAGCGTCGTTCCGGGTTCAGCATGCTGGCGCCGGACACGCTGCTGCAGGAGATCCACGCCTTCTATGCACCGCTGGCGGAAGAGAAAGGGCAGGTGTTGCTGCTGGAGTTGGCCGCCGATCTGCCGGGCGTGATGGGGGATCGCGGCCTGCTGTTCGAAGCAATCGGCAACCTGCTCGACAATGCGATCCGGTTCGCACCGGAGGGCGGCCGCGTGCAGCTCTCGGCGCGGGTGGAAGACGGCGCGACCTGCATCGCGGTGGAGGATTCCGGGCCGGGCATACCCGAGACGGAGCGCAGCCTGGTGTTCCAGCGTTTCCATCGCGCGGAGGCCAGCAAGGGCGGTGGATTCGGCCTGGGCCTGTCGATCGTGGCAGCCATTGCGGGGCTGCATGGGTTCCGCCTGCAGGTGACGTCGTCCTCGCTGGGCGGCGCGTGCTTCAGCCTGCTGTGCCGGCCGCAGGTGCTGTAGGGGTGTTTTTCTGCAGGACTTGCAGCCCTGCACCTGCTGAAGCAACGTCACCGTCAACTTCAAAAGCCTGCACTCCGTGGGATGGCGGGGTGGGTCCGGTGGCAGGGGACGCCGTGAACCCATCCATGGGGGCTTGGTCGCGCCATCCATGGCGCTCACACCCCTGCCACCGGACCCACCCCGCCTTCGACAGTTTTCCGCGATCTGCCGGAACGGCATTCTGCTCTGGTAGGTGTCGACCTTGGTCCACTGCTCTGGTAGGTGTCGACCTTGGTCGACACGGAAGATCCACGCCGTGCGTGGATGAATCATTCGATATCTGACGGATGTGTCGACCAAGGTCGACATCCACCAACAGCCACGGGAATCTGTCAGAGGTGGGGCGGTGTCGGAGTGCGGGGTGTCAGCCGCATGGGCCCGAGGCATGCCT
>NZ_JAOEDV010000105.1:0-12727 GCF_029837545.1 Stenotrophomonas sp. GD04024
GCTCAGGTGCAGGAACTGCAGGTGCCGTTCGTACTGGCTGATGATGTCGTTGATGATCTGCTTGCGGCTGTAGCCGACCAGGTCGTAGTCCTGGCTGCCCTCGAACAGATGCACCTCGGCGCGGTAGTAGCGCTGGTTGCGCAGCTGCTGCGCGGCGAACGACGGGGTCAGGTAGCCGCTGAGGATCACCCGGTACAGGAAGTCTTGCTGCTCGCCGTGGTTGACCGACAGCTCCATGTCGCCGGCTTCGAAACGGGTGGCCACATCCCAGCCCTGCCCGCGCAGCTGCTCGGCCACCGCTTCCATCGCCGGCTTCACCGTGTCATCCATGAAGCGGTAGACCTGGTCGCGCACCGGGAAGTGCATCGCCTGGCTCAGGCGCTGGCGCCAGCCCTGGTGGTGGCGGTCATCGCCGATCAGCGGCGAGGGACGGTACTGCAGCGCGCGCTTGCGGTGCGATTCGTCACTGAAGGCGCGGGTCAGGCCCCACATCATCAGCAACAGCACCGCCGAGAACGGCAGCGACGCCAGCACCACCGCCGATTTCAGCGCATCGATACTGCCGGCCAGCAGCAGGCCGGCGGTCAGCACCGCGATCACCGTGCCCCAGAACACACGCAGCCAGCGCGGGCCGTCATCCTCCGGCGCACCGCCATGCGAGGACAGCGTGGACAGCACTACTGCCCCCGAGTCGGCCGAAGTGACGAAGAAGATGAAGCTGACCAGCACCGTCACCGCAATCACCGTGCGGCTCCATGGGTAGCCATCCAGCAGCGCATAGAGCACCGTCGGTGGATCATCCACGGCCAGCTGCGCCAGCTGTTGCTGGCCGTGGTGCAGCACCTGGTCCAGCGCGCTGTTGCCGAAGATCGACAGCCATGCCAGGGTGAAACCGAGCGGTATCAGCAACACGCCGAACACGAATTCGCGGATGGTGCGGCCACGCGAGATGCGCGCGATGAACAGGCCGACGAACGGCGCCCAGCCGATCCACCAGGCCCAGTAGAACACCGTCCAGCCGCCCAGCCACTCCGGGCGGCCGCCATAGGCGTACACGTCGAAGCTCTTGCCGACCACGCTGCCCAGGTAGTCGCCCAGGTTCTGCATCAAGGTGCTGAGCAGGTACTGCGTGGGGCCGGCGCACAGCATGAACAGCACCAGCGCGATCGCCAGCAGCATGTTGATGTTGGCCATCCAGCGCACGCCCTTTTCCACGCCCGAGACAGCCACGGCCACCGCCGCGCCCATCATGCTGACCACCAGGATGATCTGCACCAGGTTGGAGTGCGGGATGTTGAACAGATGCGACAGGCCGGCATTGAGGTGCAGTACGCCGAAGCCCATGTCGGCGCCGATGCCGAACACGGTGGCGACGATGCCCAGCGCGTCCACGGTGTAGCCGATCGGGCCGTTGATGCGCTTGCCGATCAGCGGGTACAGCGCCGAACGCAGTGCCAGCGGCAGGTTGTGGCGGTACGCGAAATACGCCATCGCCATCGCCGCCAGCGCGAACACCCCCCAACCATGCAGGCCCCAGTGCAGGAACAGCAACTGCATGGCCTGGCGCGCACCGGCCTCGCCCGCCGCCGGGTCGCCCTGCGGCGGTTGCAGGTAGTGGGTCAATGGTTCGGAAACGCAGAAGAAGAACAGGGTGATGCTGATGCCCGCGGCGAACAGCATGCCGGCCCAGGACAGATAGCTGAACTCGGGCTCGTCATGGTCGGCGCCAAGCTTGATGCCGCCATACTTGGAAAGCGCCACGCCGACCACGAATACCAGGTACAAGGTCATCGCCAGCAGGTAGTACCAGCCGACATTGAGCGCGGCCCAGTCCTGGGCCTTGACCAGCAGGCGGCCCGCGCCCAGCGGAAACAGGCTGACGAACAGCGCGAACGCCACGACAACGATCGCCGCGAAGGCGAACACAGGCCGAAGGGTGCGCACCGGGGATTGTTGCGGCTCCAGGGCTTCCATGGGGCGGCGTTCTCCGGCAGATCAGTGAATTAGCCGGACGATTCTGGCTGAACCGCAGTGGACAGAGCATGAAGTAGCGGCCAGCCGTCACAGGCTGGGGTCGCCATTCCGTGCTATCACGCGCGCGCATCCACCCGCTCGGACCCGGCTGCATCGGCCACGCCTGCCGGCGCGTGCGGCGCGCACAACGTGGCCCCTTCCGCCAAACGCGCGTCGGCGCTGGCGCACTCAGGCCAACGCACGACGCAGGATCAGCACGCTGTCGCCGAGGCCTTGGGCGCGACGCCCGGCGAATCTGCACAACGCTGGCAGGAAGCGCAACCGGGACACCGCGCCACGTACCTGCCGCTGCACATCGGGGGTGCACTGGCGAAGGCAGTGCCCGATCACTGCAGCCAGCACGCCAAGCGGCAGGCGGGCGTGGCGCACAGTGCCACTGGTGAACAGCAGCCAGTCACGCGCCTGCGCCTCGGCCAGCGCCATCACCTGCAACGGGTCTTCTTCCAGATCGAGGAAGCGCAGGCACCCCTGCGTGTCCACCGCGATATTGCGGGCCACCGGCTGGCCGACACAGCATCCGGCGAGGTGCGCGCGCAGCAGCTCACCGGCGGCAAGCCCCATCAGGCGCTCGGCTTCAGCTGGCCCGGCGCGACGCAGCAGCCGCGCCAGGCTCGGCCCGCCGTCCTCCAGCAGCAGCGTGGCTTCACCATGGCCCAGTACGCGCGGTACCGGCACGCCGCGTACGGCCAGTTCGCGCAACCGACGATGCTCCAGCTCGCACGCCGGCCCGGCACGCAGCCGCGGCGGTGGTCGCAGGCAGCGCAAGCCCAGCAGGCGCACCACCACATCCAGCACGGCCAGTGCCAACCTGCGCCGCTCCCCCATGTGCTGTTTCAACCAGGTTCGCCGACCCTCCACCAGCAAGGCCTCGGCCATATCAGCCTCCCTGCGCCGTGTGGGCGGGCGCCTCGGCGAATGCCAGAGGTCGGGTGGGCGTACGCATCGCATGCAGGTTGCGCACGGCATGCAATCGCGGGGGGTGGCTGCGCATGGCTCAGTACTCCACGCGCCAGCTGAGCTGCAGCAGGTCCAGCCCCGGGTTGGGCTTCTTGATGCTCGCATTGGAGTAATGCGAACAGCGCAGCGACAGGCTGTGGTGTTCCGCAACGCGCAGGCCAATGCCCAGGTGGTCGCCAAACTGGAACGCGGTACTGATGCGACGACCGCCCACACGGGTGGTATCGAACAGCGTCGGGCCAATGCCCGCTTCAACGAACAGGCGGGCGTTCGGCCACCAGCGCAGCATCGGAATGGCACTGGCCTGCCAGGCGTGCTGGCGCTGCGGGTCGCTGGCCTGCCAGCGCGCGAAGCCCAGCTCCATCGCCAGCTCCAACGGACGCCCCGAGGCCGGCTCGCGCCGCCACAACGGGCCACTGTCCCAGGTCAACCCTGCACGCTGGTAGTCGCCACGGCCATGACCGAGTTGCAGGCCGATGGATGGGCCGGCTTCGGCGGCCGCCGGCAGAGCCGGCAAGAGCATCAATAGGCTGGTCCAGGAGCGCATGCGGCGCGCCAGCAACGAGGTTCGGAAGACAGCAGGGACAGACGGGACCACGCGACAACTCCAGGCGGGAGCCGCACGCCACCCTCACGCCGGCAGGGGCCGGCGCGTCACGCAACGTGGGCTGGGAATGACGCGGACGCGGGCGCGTCCACGAAAGCGTGCATCACCCGGAAAAGTACGGGGGCCACTTCGATGCACAGCCTGGATCACGCCGCTACCGCGATCCTCGTCGTGCGGTATCCGCTTTGTAAGGCTTTGTCAGTGCAGCGCGGCCACCGGCCAGCGCATCACGAACGAGGCACCGCCGAGGGCGCTGTCCTCCACCCGCACGCTGCCGTGGTGGCAGGCCACGATGCGGGCCACCATTGCCAGGCCGAGACCAACACCGCCGGTCGTGCGCTGGCGGCTGAGGTCCAGCCGGGTAAAGGGCTGGAACACGCGCTCACGATCGGCGGCAGCGATACCCGGGCCATCGTCGCAGACGCGCAGCTGCCAGTGATCGCCGTCCCGCTGCAGCTGCAGGCGCACCCGCGAACGCGCGTGCGCCAGCGCGTTGCGCAGCAGGTTGAGGGTGGCCCGCGCCATGTAGTGCGGGTGCAGCTGTACCTGTGGCGGCGCGCACTCCACCACTTCGCAGGTGACGCCACTGCCCTGCGCATCGCGGCTGATCACGCGCAGCTGGTCCTGCAGCCATTCAGGGGCATCCACGTGCTCCTGCTGCAGGCGCCGGCCTACATGTTCCAGCCGCGCCTCGAACAGGAGTTCGCCGACCAGCTCGTCCAGGCCGCGCAGGTCTTCGCGCATCTCCTGCAGCAACTGCCTGCGCGCGTCTGCACATGTCTCGGCAGACAGCAGATCCAGCTCGAACTGCAGCCGGGCGATCGGCGTGCGCAGCTCATGCGAGACGTCGTTGGTCAGCTCACGCTGGCGTGCGACCAGGCTGGCAATGCGTTCGCCCATCTGGTTGAACTGACGGGCCAGCGGCGCCACGCTGGAGCGCTCGGAGATGCGCGCGCGGGCGTTGAGGTCGCCCTCGCCCATGCGCATGCTGGCCGCGCCCAGCCGTTGCAGGTCGCGCCAGGTCGGCCAGGCCCACGCCAGCAGGAACGCCGCCGACACCGAGACCAGCAGCAGCACCGCCAGTGCGATCGAGGCCGGGTCAAGCGGCGGTGAACTGGGCAGCCGCAGATGCAGCCATTGCGCGGGTGCACCGGCGTGTCCCGGCAGCAGCCGGTAGAAGTCCTGCTGCTCGTTGCGGGCAAGGAGGCCGAACTGCTCGAGGGCCCGCTGTTCCTCGGCCCGCGGCCGCACCGCATCGGCTGCCAGCAGCTCAAGCGCGGGCCCATAGTGCGGCGCCAGGCGCTGCAGCTCGGCCTCGCGCTGTGCGGCATCCCTGCCCTGCAGCAGCTCGCCCAGCGTGAACAACGGTCCGCGTACCGCATCACGGTAGTAGGCGTCGGCGTCGTTGCTGAAGCGCTCCTGCAGCAACAGGGGCACCGTCCACAGCGCCACGCCGAATCCGATGCTGGCCAGCACCAGCAGGCGCAGGAAGAAGCGCAGCACGTCAGGCCCCGGCCGGCAGGAACAGGTAGCCCTGGCCGCGCACCGTCTTGATCCGGGCCGGGTCGCGTGGATCGTCCTGCAGCTTCCGCCGTAGCTTGCTCACGCACATGTCCACGCTGCGGTCCAGGCCGTTGAAGTCGATGCCGCGCACGCTGTTGAGCAGGTCGTCGCGGCTGAGCACCTCGCCACTGCGGCTGGCCAGCGTCCAGAGCATCTCGAATTCGCCGGTGGTCAGCTCCAGGCGCTGCCCACCCAGCTGCACGGAGCGGCTGCGGCGGTCGATGTCCAGCGTATCGAAGCGCAGCCGCTGGTCATCGGCCTGCGCCTGTGCCGGGCGCCGCAGCAGCGCGCGCAGCCGTGCCAGCAGCACCGGTGGCTCCACCGGCTTGATGACATAGTCATCGGCGCCGGATTCCAGGCCCAGCACATGGTCCAGCGCGTTGTCGCGGGCGGTCAGCATCAGCACCGGGACGTTGCAGAACGCGCGCAGGTCGCGGCACACCTGCAATCCATCACGGCCGGGCAGCATCAGATCCAGTACCACCACGTCCGGCTGCAGTGACTGGACCGCTGCACATGCCTGGCCACCGTCGTGCACGCAGTGCACCTGGTAGCCGTGCGGTTGCAGGTAGCGGCTGATCAGGCCGGCCAGCTTCAGATCGTCTTCCACAAGCAGCAGTCGGGTCATCGAGTTCCATCTCATCCGGCGCCCGCCGCACGGTGGCGGGCGCGGCCGATTCTACCCAGCGCCGGAAGCGCCGCATCGGTCGGAAGTACCGGATCGATCCCGCCGTTGGCTTCAGGTCATCACATGCACCGCGCACAGCTTGTTGCCATCCGGGTCGCGCAGGTAGGCCAGGAACAACTGGCGGCCGGCCATGTTGCGGATGCCGGCCGGGTCTTCGATGGCGGTGCCGCCATGGGCCACGCCGGCGTCCTGCCAGCCGCGCACGGCCTCGGCACTGTCCAGGGTGAAGCCGATGGTGCCGCCGTTGGCATGGCACGCCGGCTCGCCGTCGATGGGGGCGGTGACGATGAACATCCGGCCGTCCTTGAAGTACACCAGGCGACCCTTGTCGTCGAACACCCCCGGGCGCGCACCCAGGGCGGTGAACAGGGCCTCATAGAAGCGGTGCGCGGCCTCCATGTCGTTCGTTCCAACGGTGATGTGGCTGAACATGCGGGCACTCCTTGTGGAAAGACCGCAGTGTCGGCGAGCGCAGGGGCGCATCGCAAATCCACCCTCCTCGCGCCCTGGCTGCACAAGGTTTGTCGAGTGACGCACGATCACTCTATAATGGGAATCATTCTCATTAATGATCAATGCCGATGGCCGTGCCCGCCGCCTCCAGCACTGCGCTGGCGGGGTTCTACCGCGAACACCATGGTTGGCTGCTGGGCTGGCTGCGCCGCCGCACCCACAACGCAGACTGCGCGGCCGACCTGACCCAGGACACCTTCCTGCGCCTGCTCAGCCGTCACGTCGATCCGGCCGAGCTGCGCCTGCCGCGTGCCTACCTCAGCACCATCGCGCACGCGCTGCTGGTCAACCACTGGCAGCGCGCCGACCTGGAGCGTGCCTATCTGGCCGCCCTGGCCGCGCAACCGGAGCCGGTGCACCCGTCTGCGGAAGACCGCACGCAGGCATTGCAGCTGCTGCATGCCATCGCCGACACGCTGTCCGGCCTGGCCGAGCGACCACGGCGTGCCTTCCTGCTGGCACGACTGTCCGGATTCGGCTATGCGGAGATCGGCCAACAACTGGGCGTGTCCGAGCGCATGGTCAAGAAGTACATGGCGCAGGCGATGCTGCATTGCCTGCGCTTGTCCGGCGACGCCACGGCATGAGCAGCGCACTGGCCAGCCCGGCGCTGGAGCAGGCTGCGGAATGGTTCGCGCTGCGCCAGCAGGGCTGGAGTGACGGCGACCAGCAGCGCTGGCGCGCATGGCTGCACGCCGATGCCGGCCACGCCGACGCCTGGCAGCGGGTCGAGTCGGTCTGGCAGTCGTTCGCACCGTTGTCGGCGCCCGCGGCAGCGAGGGCGCTGGATGCTGCTGGCCGTCGCCGGCGGCAGGCACTGCGCGGCCTCGGCGGCGCCCTCGGCCTTGGCGCCTTCTCGTTGCTCGGCCTGCACGCCGTGCAGCTGCAGCGCGGCCTGCAGACGCAGCGCACCGCCGCCGGACACACAGGCCACTGGACCCTGGCCGATGGCAGCCGGCTGTGGCTCAACGCCGACAGTGAAGTGTCGATCGACATCGGCAACGGCCGCCGCAACCTGCACCTGTTGCGCGGCGAACTGCTGCTGCAGACCGGGCATCTACCCGCATTTGCCCATCTGCCGCTGTCGGTGCATGTACCGGGCGCGCGCCTGCAGCCGATCGGCACCCGCTTCGCGGTCGGCCGTGAGGCGCAGGGCAGTCGCCTGGATGTGTTCGAGGGCGCGGTGCGTTGCCTGCCGCTGTTCGGCGCGGCGCAGGACGTACCCGCAGGCGGGGCGATGCGGATCGGTCCAATGGGCGGACTGACGACGGTCGATGCGGATCCGCTGCGTGGCGACTGGCAGGAGGGCCGACTGCAGGTGCAGGACGTGCCCCTGATCCGCGTCATCGACGAGCTCGCCCGCCACCATCGCGGTTACCTCGGGTGTGATCCGGCGCTCGCCGCATTGAACGTCACCGCCGTACTGCCACGCCTGGACAGCCTGCAGGCTCTGCAACTGTTGGTCCGGGCCCTGCCGATCCGCATCGAGCAGCGCTGGCCGTGGTGGACCGTCATGCGTCCGTATTGAAACAGCGGTTCCCTTTCTGCGTCCTCACCGGGCCTAGCAAGGGAACCCATTGCGGATGTTGCCGCCCCCATGAAACTGCCCTGCCCCTCCCCTCGCCCGCTGGCCATCGCGCTGTGCCTGGCCCTGACCACCCCGTGCCTGTTGCCGGCCGCCGCCCATGCACAGGACACCAAAGCATCCGTGCGCTGGCAGATCCCGGCGGGTGCGCTCGACCAGGCCCTGACCGCGTTCGGCCAGCAGTCCGGCCTGTCCATCGCCGCCGATGCGCGCCTGACCCGGGGTCGCCACAGCAACGGCGTACAGGCCACGCTCGACGCCGATGCCGCATTGGCACAGCTGCTGGCCGGTACCGGCCTGACCTTCCAGCGTGATGCCAGCGGTGTGGTGCTGCAGGCGGCACCCAACGCTGAAGCAGGAGTGCGCCAGATCGGCACCCTGCGCGTGGCTGGCCAGGCCAGCGAAGGCGCTTCGCCGTGGGGCCTGGCCGACGCCGATGCGGTCTACCGTGACAGCGGCTCGCGCGTGCACCTGGACCGCCAGCAGCTGGAACGCTTCCGCGGCCAGTCGATCGGCGATGTGCTGGCCGGTGCGGTCGGCGTGCATACCGCTGACGTCCGCAATGGCGGCGCGCTGGACGTCAACATCCGCGGCCTGCAGGGCCAGAACCGGGTGCCGGTGATCATCGACGGCGGCCAGCAGGCCATCGACGTGTACCGCGGCTATGCCGGCGTGCAGCAGCGCAGCTACCTCGATCCGGACCTGATCAGCGCGGTCAGCATCGAGAAGGGACCGAGCCTGGCCGCCAATGCCGCCAGCGCGATCGGCGGCGTGGTCTACATGGAAACGCTGAACGTCGATGACATCCTCGACGATGGGCAGGACTGGGGCCTGCGCGTGCGCGGCGGCGTGGCCGACAACAGCATCGACCGCACGCGCGTGTTCAAGCAGGTGGCGCGTGGCAGCGACAACCGCAACAGCCTGCGCGACCCGCGTGACTGGAATGGCAGCGTGGCCTTCGCCCAGCGCGGCGAAGACTGGCAGCTGGTGGCCGCCTATGCACGTCGCCGCCAGGGCAACTTCTTCGCCGGCAGCAACGATGCGCATCGTTACGACAATCAGCACTTGTCCAGCGGCGGCACCGGCATGTCCAGCCAGGCGGTGTCCAAGCTCTTCCATCCGGGCGACGAGGTACTCAACACGCACACCGACAACGAGTCGGCACTGCTGAAATTCACCTGGACACCCGACCCCGACCAGCGGCTGGAGCTGAGCCACCGCTTCTTCAACTCCAGCTTCGGCGAAATCATGCCGTCGGCGATCGGCCGCGTGGGCGAGTCCAACGAATGGGTGACCTACGTGGACAAGGCCAACACCATGTTCCAGTTCGAGCCGGGGAAGATGCGGGTCAACGCCACCTCGCTGCGCCATCGCTACCGGCCCGAGGCACACCCGTGGCTGGACCTGAGCAGTACCCTGTGGTTCACCACCGCCACCAGCCGCATGTTCAACAGCAACATCGCCAACACGCCGCTGTTCAAGAACTATCCGGGCGACGCGATGCCCGACACGCTGGGCGAGACCTACGGCCCGGGCCTGCAGTCGGACGTGAAGACCCAGCGCTGGGGCCTGGACAGCAGCAACACCACCCGCTTCAGCAACGATCTGGGTGAGTGGACGCTGCGCTACGGTGCCGCCTTCCAGCATGAGGACACCGCGCCGAATTCACCGGTGCTGCCGGTGGACTACAACAACAACCGCTACCTGCGATCGGGCACACGCCGCGAAGCCAGCGTCGTCGCCTCGCTGCAGTGGCAGCCGTGGGACTGGCTGTCGCTGACCGCGGGCGGCCGCTTCATCGACTACCGCACCCGTGACCGCAACCGCGTGGCCTTCGTCAGCGAATCGCGCGACCTGCGCTACACCTTCGCCCGCCTGAGCAAGGGCGGCCAGCTGCTGCCGGGCTGGTACAAGGAGTGGTACCCGGACGCACAGGGCAACTACACGTATGACTCGCTGCGCGCCACGCCCTATGGCGACAGCACGCTGGGCCAGGCCTACGACTTCGATGGCTTCATTCCCGATCCGCGCGGTGCCAACGGCTTCTACACCAAGCAGATTCCCACCGCGTGGGGCTACAAGCCGGCGATCCGCCGCTCCGGCCACGGCTTCGCACCGTATGCCGAGGCCCGCTTCAACCTCGATGCGGACATGTTCTTCTACGTGAAGTACGCGCAGGGCTGGAAGATGCCCAGCCTGTTCGAATCGACGCTGGGCAACAGCACCTCGGCGCCAGTGGCCGACCTGAAGCCGGAAAAGAACCGCTCCTGGGACATCGGCTTCAGCCTGCTCAAGCAGGACCTCTGGCGCGAAGGTGACCGCCTGGCGTTCAAGGTGGCCTGGTTCAAGAACGATATCGACAACGCGATCACCCGCCGCTTCGATTCCAGCACCTGGGCGTTCTACGTCGACAACGTCGACAACTACACGGTGTCCGGCTACGAGCTGCAGTCGGGCTATGACGCCGGCATTGCCTACCTGGACCTGTCGGCCAGCTACTACCAGCGCGCACGCACCTGCGATGCGGCCACCGCCAAGCGCCTGCGCGAAGACCCGTATGCCAAGTGGAGCAAGCTGGATACCACGCCGGACTGCGTGGACGGCGGCTTCGGTACCTCGTTCGTCAACGCGCAGAACCCGCCGAAGTACTCGATCCACAGCACGCTGGGCTTCCGCCTGTTCGACCGCCGCCTGGATACCGGCATTCGCCGCACCTACAACAGTGGCCCCACCCATGAACTGGACAAGCCCTGGAACACGACCGGTTCGACCGGCCTGCAGAACATCTACCTGCCCACCGCGATCTATGACTTCTACGCGCGCTGGCAGTTCACCCCGAAAGCCGAGGTGGAACTGGTGGTCAGCAACCTGCGCGACACCTACTACATGGACACGCTGGCGATGAGCCTGATGCCGGGCCCGGGCCGCACCACGCGGCTGAACTTCACCGCACGCTTCTGAGCCCTGCGGATACGACAGCGCCCCGGGGAGGTCCTCCCCGGGGCGCTTGCTTGCGGCGGCTCACGCGCTGGTAGCTGCCAACCGTGGTCCTGGTAGGTGCCAACCTTGGTTGGCACAGCAGCTCAGCACTGGCAGGTGCCAACCTTGGTTCGCACAGCGGCGCATTACTTCGCGGTACTGAGCAGCAGCACCGCGAACGTGACCAGCGCGATGCCGACCCAACCGATCGGACGCAGGCGGTTGCCGAACAGCAGGCGGCCGCAGGTAGCGGTACCGATCACACCGATCGCACCCCACATCGCATAGGCGGTGGCCAGGTCCATGTAGCGCACCGCCTGGCCCAGCAGGGCGAAGGCGATCCAGACCATGACGATCGCCGCAACACCCCAGCGCCAGCGGCGGAAGCCTTCCGACTTGGCCACCATCATGTTGGCGGCGACGTCGATCAAGGCCGAACAGATCACGAAAAACAGGGCCAGGGTGTTCATCAGTGCGCCTCCCCGAGGGTGACGCAGACGATGCCGACCACCGCCAGCACCAGGCCGGCCAGCTGCTGCAGCGACAGGCTCTCGCCGAACACGGTGAGGCCGACCACGGTCAGCAGGGTCAGGCCGAGGCCTTCCCACACCGCATAGGCCACGCCGACCGCGATGCGACGCACCGACAGCGCCAGGAAGTAATAGGACAGCGCCAGCGCGCCAGCCATGACCAGGTAACCGGTCCAGCCGCCATCACGGGCAGCATGGGCCATGAACGAGGTACCGACCACTTCGGCGACGATTGCCACGGTCAGGCAGGCCCAGGCGACCAGCGCGCCACGGGCGGGAACAGTGCGCGACATGTGAAACTCCTTGCAGGGCGGGGACCGCGCCCCGCCATCAGTAGATCCACGCCATGCGTGGATAATCCGGAACGCCCCACAGACAGGGGCGATGGCGGCCAGTATCATCGTCTTTTACGGTGGGATAAAAATGGATTCCATCGACAAGAGCGATGGATCAATGCCCTACTCTCCTGAATCCCTGCAGGCCTTCGTGGAAGCCGCGGCGCTCGGCTCGTTCTCGGCGGCGGCGCGCCGCCTGCGCAAGACCCAGTCAACGGTCAGCACCGCCATCGCGCACCTCGAAGCCGACCTGGGCGTGAGCCTGTTCGATCGCAGCGGGCGCTACCCGCAGCTGACCGAAGCCGGCCGACAGGTGCTCGGGCATGCCCAGGAGATCCTCGCCGCCGATGTGCGCCTTCAGCAGTTGAGCGTGCGCCTGGCCGCACCGGTCGAAGCGCGCCTGACCGTGGTGTTCTCCGATGTCTACCAGCTTGATCCGGAGCTGCGGGTCCTGCAACGGTTTGCGGAGGCGTTCCCGGAGATCGAGCTGGAATGGCTGGATGCCGAAGGCGAGGACGTGCTGGAGCTTGTGAGCAGCGGCCGCGCCGCGCTGGGCCTGCTGCCCAGGCAGGAACGCTATCCCGATGACCTGGTGGCCCGACCGCTGGCCCACCACAGCGAACTATCGATCTACGTGGCGCGCGACCATCCGCTGGCCGACGCCGGCCGCCGCGCGGCAGCCCAGCTGCCACGGCACCGGCAGGTGCGACTGAGTGCAGAGGTCGACCACGCCCGCGCGGCTACCGGGCTGGCGTGGACCGCCACCGACTATCTGATGGTGATGGAGATGGCCGAGGACGGCATCGGCTGGGCCGAACTTCCACGCGCGCTGGTACAGCGCTATGACCGTGGGCAGCTGGTGGAACTGACCCTGCCCGGCTGGCCCCGGCGTATCCACAGCGACCTGCTGTGGCGCCGCGACACGCCGCCGGGTCC
>NZ_JAOEDV010000106.1:0-12198 GCF_029837545.1 Stenotrophomonas sp. GD04024
GCATCCGCCCTGGATCAGGCGGCGTTCGGCAGCGTCGCCATGTCGATCACGAAGCGGTAGCGCACATCGTTCTTCGCCATGCGCTCCCAGGCCTCGTTGACGTTCTTGATGTCGATCATCTCGACATCGCTGACGATGCCGTGCTCGGCACAGAAGTCCATCATCTCCTGGGTTTCGGCCATGCCGCCGATCGCCGAACCGGTCAGGTGCTTGCGGCCGAAGATCACGCTGCCACCGGTCAGCGGCGGGTCCAGCTCGGTCAGTACGCCGACCAGGCACATGGTCGCCTCGCGCTTGAGCAGGCCCATGTACGGGTTGGTGTCATGGCCGACCGGGATGGTGTTGAGCAGGAAGTCGAAGCTGCCGGCGTGTGCCTTCATCTGTGCAGCGTCGCGCGAGACCAGCACTTCGTCGGCGCCCAGGCGCTTGGCGTCGGCACCCTTTTCCGGCGTGGTGGTGATCATCACCACGTGCGCGCCGAGTGCCTTGGCAAACTTCACACCCATGTGGCCGAGGCCACCGAGGCCGATCACGCCGACCTTCTGGCCCGGGCCGACCTTCCAGTGGCGCAGCGGCGACCAGGTGGTGATGCCGGCACACAGCAGCGGCGCGGCGGCCTTCAGGTCGAGGGTGTCGGACACCTTCACCACGAAGCGCTGCTCGACCACCACGTGGTCGGAATAGCCGCCGTAGGTCGGTGCACCGCTCTGGCGTTCGCGGCCGTTGTAGGTCCAGGTCGCGCCTTCGGCGCAGTACTGCTCCAGGTCGTGCTCGCAGGCGTCGCAGTGGCGGCACGAGTCGACCATGCAGCCGACGCCGGCGTGGTCGCCGACCTTGAAACGGGTGACGTTGCTGCCGACTTCGGTCACGCGGCCGATGATCTCGTGGCCGGGCACCATCGGGTAGATCGAGCCACCCCAGTCGTCGCGGGCCTGGTGCAGGTCGGAGTGGCAGATGCCGCTGTAGAGGATCTCGATACGGACATCGTCCGGCCCGACCGCGCGGCGTTCGAATTCGTACGGGATCAGCGGGTCGGTATGTGAATGGGCGGCGTAACCACGGGCGAGGGACATGGGGAATCCTTGGCAGGGTTTGTCGAAAGGCGTTTTACAATACGCCCCGTACCCAGCGGCAAGAAGCCCGGATATCGGCATGATTCATCAAGTGAAACTGCACAATCATGGCCACTGACAATCTATCCCACCTTGCCGCGTTCGCGGCGGTCGCCCGTCACCGCAGCTTCCGCCGTGCCGGCGCCGAGCTGGGGCTTTCGACCTCGGCGGTGAGCTACGCGATCCGCGCGCTGGAGGAACGGCTGGGGGTGGGCCTGTTCCATCGCACCACCCGCAGCGTGGCCCTGACCGAGGCCGGGCAACGCCTGCTGGAGCGACTACAGCCGGCCCTGGGCCAGGTGCATGACGCGCTGGAAGAGATGAACCAGTTCCGCGCCGCCCCGGCCGGCCTGCTGCGCATCAACGCCACCCGCGCGGCGGTGGCGACCCAGCTGGGGCCGCGGCTTGCGCGCTTCCTGCACGCGCATCCGGACGTGCGGGTGGAGCTGACCGAGAACGATGGCCTGGTCGATATCGTTGCCGAAGGCTACGACGCCGGCGTGCGCCTGCATGAGTTCATCCCCGAGGACATGGTGGCAGTGCCGATGGGGCCGCCGCTGCGCGGGCTGATCGTCGGCGCGCCGGACTACCTGCGGCGACGTCCAGCCCCGCAGCATCCGCGCGATCTTGCTGCACACGAATGCATCCGCTTCCGCTTCGCCAGCGGCCATCTGTACAAGTGGCAGTTCGAGCGTGGTGGGCAGGCGTTGGAGATCGACGTGCCCGGAAGGCTGACGCTGGGCGAGCAGGGCACCGTGGTCGGCGCGGTGCTTGATGGCATCGGCCTGGCTTACGTGCTGGAAGACACCGCGCGGCCATACATCGACTCGGGGCAGATGGTGGCGGTGCTGGAAGACTGGAGCGAACCGTTCGCCGGTTTCGCGTTGTACTACCCGAAGCAGCGGCAGATGCCGGCGGCGCTGCGTGCGTTCGTGGACATGCTGCGCGAGTGAGTCGCTGCAGGAGTGCCGACCACCGATCGGCACCCACCGGGGCAGGGCATCCCTGGATGGCGCCAGGCTACGGCATCTGCAACACCGGCCCCAACAACGCCACGCACTCATGTAGATGCACGTCCACCGGCGCATCCTCGGCCACCACGCCGATCACGCGCTCGCGCAGTGGCTCGGCCACGGCCATCGCCAGGATCAGCCTTGCCGTGCACGCGTGGTCTGCATCGCGCAGCAACCCGCGCTGCTGCTGCCGCGCCAGCCAGTCGGCCAGCAGCACGCGGCCGCGTTCGATGCCGTTGTGCAGATAGGCCTGCAGCAGCGCGTCCTTGCCGGGGAAGTCGGTGGCGAGCAGGCGGAACACCTGCACTGCCTGCGCCGACAGCGCTTGTGCGCAGACCGCCTGCAGGATCGCGTGCAGCAGCGGCAGCACTTCGTCGGCGTTGCGGGCATCACGCTGCAGCTGCGGCGCGAAGCCGTCGGTCCACTCACGCACCGCCAACCCCACCAGTTCCTCGCGGTTGCTGGCATGGCGGTACACGGTCTTCTTCGCTACCCCGGCATGCGCTGCCACCGCTTCGATGGTGGTCGCTTCGTAACCCTGTGCCAGCAGCAGTTCCAGGGTGGCCTGCAGTACCGCATGGCGGACTTCGGCTTCCGGTCGCGCGGGGCGACCGCGGCGACGGGTCGGCGTTGTGGGCTCGGGCAGGGTGGTGCTGTTCATTGCGCCCCATCTTACCGCATCCGATTAATTGCGAAACGTATATCGTTTCCGTATTGTTGAATCTCCAACCCACAGGAAACGTCGATGGATACCGCTGTGAACGCTCGCGCCTGGCTGGACCACCACGATCTGCTCGACCCGGCGCCGATGCGTCTGGAGACCGGCATCCAGCGCCGCGAAGACGGCACCCTGCGGGTGGCCGTTCGTACCGATCTGCACGGCTGCAAGGGCCGCATGCTCGACTGGTGGTTCACCTTCTTCGAGACCACCCAGCACATCCGCTGGTGGCATCCGCTCGATCACGTCGAGCATCGCGGCTGGGACGCAGCCTGGCAGCGCGGCCGCAGCTACCATGGCGCCAGCATCCATGCGGTGGAATCGCTGGCCGACATTCCGCCGGTGGCAGCGCGGCTGAAGTTTCATGACCCGCGCACGCTGCTTGCACCCGAGCGCCTGCAGGCGGCGCAGGATGCGGGTGATGTGTCGGCGGTGATCGCCGCACGCATCGGTTTTGGCGATCACGTGCGCCTGGATGCGCATGGCGACCCCTGCGATGGGCAGATGTTGCACGTCGCGCGCGATACGCCGTTCGGCTGCGTGCTGCGCAGCCGATTCGTGCTGGGCCTGGACAGCGCCGAACCGCAGCGCGATGCCAGCGATGCGGTCGGACTGGGCCTGCTCAGGCACTGCTACACGGAGTTCAGCTTCCTCTCGCGCCTGCTGCCGTCGCTGTACTACGGCGAGCGCGCCAACGGCGAGGCGGTGCCGTTGCCGTGGTGACCGGCGCGCCGGTCAGTCAACCAGCGCGTCGTAGCCTTCGCCACTGAACTGGATCAGGCAGAAGCCGTGGCCGAACGGATCGGCCAGTACCGCGATGCGACCCCAGCGACGCCCGCGCACCGGCTGCTCCAGCGTCGCCCCGGCCGCAACCGCACGCGCCAGTGCGGCCTCGATATCATCCACCACCCAGTCCAGGTGCAGCGGCGTCCAATGGCGCTCGTAGTCGCGCACGTCGCCGTCTTCGGTGGCGGCGCCGCCTGCCTCGTTGTGCAGCAGGTACAGCGGGGTTGGCCCGCCGAGCAGTTCCACGGCGCCCGGGCCAAGGCGGCGGCCGATGCGCAGGCCGAAGGCTTCGGTGTAGAAGGCTTCAGCCGCGGCCAGATCGGGGACGTCGAGATTGACGATGAACGCTGCGGTGGGCGTATCCATAAGCAGGCTCAGTGGATGCGGGCAGGCAGTGTACGCCCGCATCCACGCATGGCGTGGATCTACTGCGCGCGCGGGTAATCGAGATAGCCGGCTTCGCCGCCACCGTAGTAGCTGCTGCGGTCCGGAGTGGCCAGTGCGATGTCGTGCTGCAGGCGCTCGACCAGATCCGGGTTGGCGATGAACGGTTGGCCAAACGCAGCCAGATCGATGGTACCGGCCTCGACCAGCTGCAGGGCGCGCTCGCGGGTCATGCCGCCAGCCAGGATCAGCGTGCCGCCGTAAGACTGCTTGAACTTCTGCAGGAACGCCTCACCCAGCACCGATTCACCCTGTTGCAGATTGTCGTTGAGGTGCACGTAGGCCAGCCCGCGCTTGCCCAGTTCCTCGGCCAGGTACAGATAGGTGGCTTCGTTGTCGGGGTAGAACGGCATGTCGAAGGTGAGGTTGTTCGGGGCCAGCCGCACGCCGATGCGGTGCGCGCCGATGCGTTCGGCCATCGCATCCACCGTCTCCAGGATCAACCGCGCACGGTTCGGCAGCGAGCCGCCGTAGCGGTCCTCGCGCTGGTTGATGAGCGGGTTGAGGAACTGTTCGAACAGGTAGCCGTTGGCGGCATGCAGTTCGATGCCGTCGAAGCCGGCGGCGATCGCGTTGTCGGCACCGCGCACGAAGTCGTCGACGATGCCTGGAATCTCGGCCGTATCCAGCGCACGTGCCGGAGTGGGATCGGCGTGGCCGCGGCTGCCGTCGTCCAGGTACACGAACGAGGTGTTCTTTGGTGCGCTGGCGACCGGGCGGGTGCCGGCGCTGACCGGCTGGCCACCCCCGGGCTGCAGCGAGGCATGCGACATGCGGCCCACGTGCCAGAGCTGGGCGAAGATCGTGCCCTGCGCGGCATGCACCGCCTGGGTGACCTGCTTCCAACCCGCCACCTGTTCGGCCGACCAGATGCCCGGCACGTCGATGTAGCCCTGGCCCTGCGGCGAGACCGGCGTGCCTTCGCTGATGATCAGGCCGGCACTGGCACGCTGCCGGTAGTACTGCGCGGTGAGGTCGTTGGCGACCGATCCGGGGTTGCGGGCACGGGTCATCGGCGCCATCGCGATGCGGTTGCGCAGGGCAGTGCCGGCCAGGTCGAACGGGTGGAACAGGGCAGCGGTCATGTCGATCATCTCGGTGCGGGGGGAGGGGCGCCAGCGGCGCCATGCACACAGGATGGAGTTGACATGCGGGCGCATAAAGCGCTTCGATTTCCCTTGGTGCGGGACTATTTGTCCCTAATGAGGGATTGAAGATGCTGCCGCTGGAATCCTTGAATGGCCTGGTCACGTTCGTCACCACGGCCCGCTCGGGCAGTTTCACCGAGGCCGCCGATACGCTGGGCATCTCGCGCTCGGCCGTGGGCAAGGCCATCGCCCGGCTGGAAGCGCGGCTGGGCGTGCGCCTGTTCCATCGCACCACGCGGCGCATCGCGCTGACCACCGATGGCGAGGCCTATTACGCTTCGTGTGCGGCCGCGCTGGAAGAGATTTCCGCCGCCGAGGCCTGCCTGGGCTCGGCCGGCCTGCCCAGCGGGCGGCTGCGCATCGACATGCCGTCCTCGTTCGGGCGGCTGGTGGTGCTGCCGGTGCTGTTGCGCCTGTGCCGGCAATACCCGGACCTGCAGCTGACGATGACCTTCACCGATCACTTCGTCGATCCCGTCGAGGAAGGCATCGACCTGCTGATCCGTTTCGGCGGCCTGCACCAGGCCGAGCACCTGGTCGCGCGCCGGCTGGGCCGCCAGCGCCTGGTCACCTGCGCCGCGCCGGCCTACCTGCAGGCGCACGGCGTGCCGGGCAGTGTGGAGGAACTGGCACAGCACCGCAGCATCGTTGGCTTCCGCCACGGGCAGCCGGTGGCGTGGCGCATCGGCAGTGATGATGCCGAAGGAACCTTCATCCCCAACGCGGCCTACCAGCTCAACGACGGCGATGCGGTGATCGACGCCGCCATCGCCGGGCTGGGCATCTGCCAGATGCCGGCGTCGCTGGTACGCCGTCACCTGCAATCCGGCGCGCTGCAATCGGTGCTGGACGCGCACATGCAGCGCCACATCGACATCCACGCGCTGTGGCCGCCAACCCGTCACCTGCGGCCGAAAGTGCGCTACGTGGTGGATGAACTGACGCGGCTGGCGGGCGAGGGGTTGTTCGATTGAGCGCGCGGGATTGAGCCGCCCGGGGCTGCGTGTATACTATCCCCCAGTATAGTTCCGAGGTGGCCCCGCCATGCCGCACTCCCCCGAAGAGAAGAAGAAGGTCCTGGCCCGCGTGCGCCGCATCCGCGGCCAGTGCGACGCGCTCGATCGTGCGCTGGAAGCCGGTGCCGACTGCGGGCCGGTGCTGCAGCAGATCGCCGCCATCCGTGGCGCGGTCAACGGCCTGATGTCCGAGGTGATGGAGGCGCATCTGCGCGAGGAGTTCGGCCAGCCTGCGGCTTCCGATGAACAACGCGCCGAACGCGTGCGCGACATGAGCGCATTGATCCGCTCGTACCTGAAGTAAACGTTGGCGCAACGTCGCGCCGCGCATCCTGTTTCCCTTGCTTTCCTGGAGAATCCACCATGAAGTCCCGTGCCGCCGTCGCCTTTGGTCCCGGCCAGCCGCTGCAGATCGTCGAGATCGACGTCGCCCCGCCGAAGGCCGGCGAAGTGCTGGTCAGGATCACCCATACCGGTGTCTGCCACACCGATGCGTTCACCCTGTCCGGCGATGATCCGGAAGGCCTGTTCCCGGTGGTGCTGGGCCATGAAGGCGCGGGGATCGTGGTGGAAGTGGGCGAGGGCGTGACCAGCGTCAAGCCGGGTGACCACGTGATTCCGCTGTACACCGCCGAGTGCGGCGAGTGCCTGTTCTGCAAGAGCGGCAAGACCAACCTGTGCGTGTCGGTGCGCGCCACCCAGGGCAAGGGCGTGATGCCCGACGGCACCAGCCGCTTCAGCTACAACGGCGAGCCGCTGTACCACTACATGGGCTGCTCGACCTTCAGCGAGTACACCGTGGTGGCTGAGGTGTCGCTGGCGAAGATCAATCCGGACGCGAACCCGGAACACGTCTGCCTGCTCGGCTGCGGCGTCACCACCGGCATCGGCGCGGTGCACAACACCGCCAAGGTGCAGGAAGGCGACAGCGTGGCGGTGTTCGGCCTCGGCGGCATCGGCCTGGCGGTGATCCAGGGTGCGCGCCAGGCCAAGGCCGGCCGCATCATTGCGGTGGACACCAATCCGTCCAAGTTCGAGCTGGCCCGCGAGTTTGGTGCTACCGACTGCATCAACCCGAAGGACCACGACAAGCCCATCCAGCAGGTCATCGTCGAGATGACCACCTGGGGCGTGGACCACAGCTTTGAATGCATCGGCAACGTCAACGTGATGCGCGCGGCGCTGGAATGCGCGCACCGTGGCTGGGGCCAGAGCGTGGTGATCGGCGTGGCCGGTTCTGGGCAGGAAATCTCCACCCGTCCGTTCCAGCTGGTGACCGGCCGCAAGTGGATGGGCACCGCCTTTGGTGGCGTGAAGGGCCGCAGCCAGCTGCCGGGCATGGTCGAGGATGCGATGAAGGGCGATATCGAACTGGCGCCGTTCGTCACCCACACCATGGACCTGGACAAGATCAACGACGCCTTCGACCTGATGCATGAAGGCAAGTCGATCCGTTCGGTGGTCCACTACTAAGCCACGCCGGGGGGCAGGCTTGAAGGCCTGCCACCCCTCGGGAGGAACCCATGGAACGCATCGAACACCGCGCCTGCTTCGGTGGCTGGCAGGACGTCTACCGTCATCATTCGACCACGCTGGGCTGCGACATGCAGTTCGCCGTGTACCTGCCGCCACAGGCGGAGACACAGGTGCTGCCAGTGCTGTACTGGTTGAGCGGGCTGACCTGCACCGAGCAGAATTTCATCACCAAGGCCGGCGCGCAGCGCTATGCGGCCGAGCACGGCGTGATCATCGTTGCGCCCGATACCAGCCCGCGCGGCGATGACGTGGCTGATGCCGAAGGCTACGACATCGGCAAGGGTGCAGGGTTCTACCTCAATGCCACCCGCGCACCGTGGGCGAAGCACTACCGCATGCATGACTATGTGGCGCAGGAACTGCCGGCGCTGATCGAGGCGAGCTTCCCCGCGACCGGCGCGCGTGCGATCAGTGGCCATTCGATGGGCGGCCACGGTGCGCTGGTGATCGCGCTGCGCAACCCGGGGCGCTACCGCAGCGTGTCGGCGTTCTCGCCGATCGTTGCGCCCAGCCACGTGCCGTGGGGGCAGAAGGCGTTCCACGCCTACCTGGGCGACAACCCGGCCGACTGGGCGCAGTGGGATACGTGCGCGCTGGTGGCGACGGCCAGTGAGCGCCTGCCCCTGCTGGTCGACCAGGGCGGGGCCGACGAGTTCCTGCAGACCCAGCTGCAGCCCGAGCGCCTGCAGCAGGCCTGCGATGCCGCCGGCCACCCGCTGACCCTGCGCCTGCAGCCCGGCTACGACCACAGCTACTACTTCATCGCCAGCTTCATCGGCGGGCACGTGGCACACCACGCCCGCGCCCTCCAAGGCTGACACCCCCGGAAAAGGGGACGGAGGGGATTAAGTCGCTTTTGCCATTGTGCCGAAAGCGACTTAATCCCCTCCGTCCCCTTTTTTCTGCGCTGGATCACGCCATCGTGGCGCGACGCCGCGCTATCGTGCGCGCATACGGCCTTGCGGATCGGGGGAGGCATGCCGGTAGTGCTGGCGCTGCTGTACGTGCTGTGCCATGGCTTGGTCGTGGCCCTGTGGCCGGGGGCGACCGGCGTGGGCTCCTTCGTTTTCCTGACCGGCGCGCCGCTGCTGGCGGCGATGGCCTGCCTGTGGCGGGCGCGCCGCGACCGTGCCGCGCTTGGCTGGCGTGCCACGGCGCTGGCGTTGCTGCTGTGGGCCGGCGGCATGGCCTTCAACATGATCGATGCACTCGGCGCCGGCCGCGCCGATATCACGCCGCAGGCCAGCTTGTTCCTGTACGTGCTGTATGGCGTCCCGCTGGTGTTCATCCTGGCCCGCGCGCGCCGTGAGCGGCTGAGCATCAGCCTGATCGACGCCGCGATGGCGGCGCTGCTGGGCGTGCTGTTCTTCGTGCATACGCAATCGTTCGCCGCCCGTATCGATATCGACGATTCGGCGATGGCCAGCATGCAGCGCATGTTCGATATCCAGAACCTGTGCATAGCAGGTTTCGCAGTGGTGCGCTGGCTGGCCGGTGACGTGCCCGAGCGGCGCGGCTTCTTCCGGGTACTGGCGCTGTACGCGCTGGCGTACCTGCTGGTGGCCTACTACATCAACCACTACACATCGGGCGATTCCTTCGGTGCCTACAACGATCTGCTGATCGACCTGCCGTTCCTGCTGCTGGCGTTGCTGGCGTTGAGCCGGGCACCGGTACCGGGCTCGGCGCCGCATCCACGGCTGGCGCGCACCGTGCAGGCTGCAGGGCCGATGATCCTGCCGTTGCTGCTGCTGGTGGTGGGCACGCTGGTGGTCGACCACGCGCGACCGTTGGCGGTCAGTGGCTTCGTGGTGGCCACGCTGGGCTTCGGCCTGCGCAGCATCCTGCTGCAGACCGACCTGATGGAACGCCAGGCCGGCCTGGACCAGCTGGCGCGCCAGGATGGCCTGACCGGGGTTGCCAACCGCCGCGAGTTCGACGCGCTGCTGCTGGCGGAGTGGAACCGCGCACGGCGCAGTGGCAGCCCGCTGGGCCTGCTGCTGGTGGACATCGACCATTTCAAGGCCTTCAACGACCAGCACGGCCATCCGGCTGGCGATCGCTGCCTGCAGGCCGTGGCCGCGGTGTTGAAGGCCATCGCCGGCCGCGCTGGCGACAGCGTGGCGCGCTATGGCGGCGAGGAATTCGCGGTGATCGTGCCTGGAAGCGCGCTGTCGGGCGTGCTGGCGCTGGCCGAACGGCTGCGCGAGGCGGTGGAGGCCCTGCCGCTGCCGGAAGGGTCGGTCAGTATCAGCATCGGCGTGGGCTACCTGCATCCACCGGCCCTGGCCAGTGCCGATCAGTTGCTGGCGGACGCTGATGCCGGCCTGTATGCCGCCAAGCGGGCCGGCCGCAACCAGGTGGTGCTGCACGCGCATGTACTGGATGACGAAGGCAGCACGCACGGCACGATGGATTGCTGAAGGCCATGGTTCCCGTGGTGCCTGCGCGTGCGCATCATCGCTGCCGCAGCCAGCCGCCCGGATCGAGCAGGCGGAGCCCGACCGGTGACAATGAGCGCTGCCGCAGTGGCAGCTTCGCCGCGTGCACCGCGAGTGCACAGCGTGCCAGTTGCCGGCGCAACGGCGCCAGCGTGTCATCGTCGCGGGGGCGTGCGTGCCGCCACTGTGCAATACGCAGCAGGCAGACCAGCAGGTCCAGTTCGCTGGCGGCGATGAACGGCGAGCCGGACCGCAGCAGATCTATCGGCGCGGCAGGCGTGGCCAGCAGCGGCAGCAGATTGATGAACGTGTCGCAGCCCTCGGGATCAAGGCCGAGGTCGCTCAACCCGGCCAGCCCATCGGCCCGCAGGTCGGGCTCGCGCAGTTGGCGTATTGCCGCCAGCAGCGCCTGTTCACCACGACCCAACTGGCGGCCGAATGCCCGGTAGTTGACGCGGGTAGGAAACAAGGGGGAACGGGAGGCCATGGCAGCTAGGGTTGGGGGTCGCGGGTTTCCACCAGCACGGGACAGGGCGCGTGGTCGATGGTCCATTGCCCGATCGACGGTTCGAACAGGCGTTGCAGGCGGGACAGGTGGCGGTGGCCGATCACGATCAGATCGCACTTCAGGCGCTTGGCCTGTTCGCTGATGACTTCGCCGGGGTCGCCGGAGGGAATCTGCGCGATGGCATCGACGCCGCGTTCGCGCAGTTCGGCCAGGGCTTCGGCCAGCACCGCTTCGGCGCGCGAGCGCTGGCGGGCGGCTTCCGGATACTCGATGCGGTCGGCTTCGCTGGCATCGGCGGCCAGCGCGAATTCGGGATCGAGCACGCACAGCAGGTGCAGGCGACTACGCGGGCCGGCGATGGCCGCGGCGAGGTCCAGCACGCGCGCGTGCTGGGGGCCGCCGTCCAGGGCGACCAGCAGGGTATTGAACATGGATGTCTCCTTGGCAGGTTGGGGATGGTGGCCGATGTCACCGCGCGCACCCATGCCGTGCGGCGCAGGCAATACGTGCATGGCATGCAATCGACTTTTACTTGGAGTGTCGTAGAGTCATTCCATTTGTTGGAGACTGCCATGCCCTTGCCCGATCTCAACCTGCTGCTGGCCCTGGATATCCTGCTGGACGAAGGCAGCGTCGCCGGAGCGGCTCGGCGCATGAATCTGAGCGCGCCGGCCATGAGCCGCACCCTGGGGCGGATCCGCGACGCGCTGGGCGACCCGGTGCTGGTACGCGCCGGCCGCGGCCTGGCGCCGACCCCACGCGCGCTGGAACTGCGCGAGCAGGTGCGCGACGTGATCGAGCAGGCCCATCGGGTGTTCAACGAAGGGCGCGAGGTGGACATCCAGACCCTGGAACGTACCTTCAGCATCCGCGCCAACGACGTGTTCATCGGCAGCTACGGCGGCCGCCTGCGGGACGTGTTCCGCGAGCACGCGCCAGGCTGCACGCTGCGGTTCATGCCCGAAGGCGATACCGACGATGACGCGATGGTGCAGGGCCGGATCGACCTGTATATCAGCACTGCCGGCAAGCATACGCAGGAAACCAAGGTGCAGAACCTGTTCACCACGGCCCTGCTGGGCGCAGCGCGCAAGGATCATCCGCTGTTCGACGGCGATATCACCGCCGAACGGTTTGCCGCCTGCGACCACATCGCCGTCTCGCGGCGCGGCATCGCGCATGGGCCGATCGACGACGAACTGGCACAGCTGGGCCTGCAGCGGCGGGTGGCGATGGTCATCCCCACCTTCCATGGCGCGATCTTTGCTGCAGCCGCCTCGGACCTGGTGCTGCCGCAGATGCCCAGCGTGATGCTCGATCGCATCGCCTACATGGGGCTGCCACTGCGCATGTTCCCGTTGCCGGTGCCAGTACGCACGGTGGCGCTGGTGCAGGCCTGGCACCCGCGCATGGACAACGACCCGGCGCACCGCTGGCTGCGCCGTGCGATCAAGAGCATGTGCGACGCCGACGCTG
>NZ_JAOEDV010000107.1:0-11954 GCF_029837545.1 Stenotrophomonas sp. GD04024
GGCTGGTTTTCCACCGAGCGCGGCCGGGTGACAAACCCGGCAACTTTCGGCACTGTCGTGGTGTCTGAACACCCCGCAGTCTCCCCCTTGGCAAGGCGCCTTCGAGCACGTCAATGAAATTCAAAGCCCCCGCATTCCTGATGGCCCTGGCGCTGGTCGCGCCGCTGGCGCTGGCGGCCAAGGCCGACTCGCCTGCATTGCCCGCGGCGGCCACCGCCGATCAGGTGACCACCTCCAAGCTGGTGTACGGCCTGCTGTCCGACAGCCGCTATGCCTATCGCCCGCGCGCGCTGGACGAGGCCACCTCCAAGGACGTGTTCAAGCGCTACCTGGAGACGCTGGACGGCGGCAAGCAGTACTTCACCCAGGCCGACGTGGCGCGCTTCGCGCCGTTCGAAGCCAATATCTCTTCGGCCATCCGTGGCGGCGAGCTGGAGCCGGCGTTCCAGGTGTTCGCCGTCTACAAGCAGCGCGTGGGCGAGCGCGTGGCCTACGCGCGCAGGCTGCTCAAGCAGGAGCCGGACTTCACCACCGACGAGCGTTTCGAATACGACCGCAAGAAGGTGCCGTGGGCGGCCAGCAGCGCCGAGCTGGATGAGCTGTGGCGCAAGTCGGTCAAGAACGACTGGCTGCGCCTGAAGCTGGCCGGCAAGAAGCCGGACGATATCCGCAAGACGCTGGACAAGCGCTATGCCACGCTGGAGAAGTCGGTCAATGAGCTGAAGGGCGAAGACGTCTTCCAGTTCTTCATGAACTCGTACACCAGCGCGGTTGATCCGCACACTGATTACTTCACCCCGCGCACCGCCGAGAACTTCAACCAGGCGATGTCGCTGTCGCTGGAAGGCATCGGCGCGCAGCTGCAGCGCCAGGACGACGTGGTGGTGATCCGCGAGATCATCGCCGGTGGCCCGGCAGCGGTCGACGGCACGCTGAAGCCGGGTGACCGCATCGTCGGGGTCGGCCAGGGCAAATCCGGCCTGGTCGAGGACGTGATCGGCTGGCGCATCGATGATGTCGTGGCCAAGATCCGCGGTGCGAAGGACACCCAGGTCAAGCTGGAATTCATTCCGGCCGCGGAAGGTGCTGACGGAAAGCACCACACCCTGGTGCTGACCCGGCAGAAGGTGCGCCTGGCCGAACAGGCCGCCAAGGGCGAGACCATGACCATTCCGGCCGCCAATGGTGAACCGGCACGGAAGGTCGGCGTGATCAAGCTGCCGACCTTCTACCAGGACTTCGAAGGCCGCCGCCGCAATGCCGCCGACTACGCCTCGGCCACCCGCGACGTGGCCAAGCTGCTGGCCGGTTTCAAGAACGACAAACTGGACGGCGTGGTGCTGGACCTGCGCAACAACGGCGGTGGTTCGCTGGATGAAGCCATCGAACTGACCGGCCTGTTCATCGAGCAGGGCCCGGTGGTGCAGGTGCGTGAGTCCGGTGGCCGCGTCACCGTCAACAGCGACCGCAACCAGGGTGTGGCGTGGGATGGCCCGCTGGCGGTGCTGATCAACCGCGGTTCGGCCTCGGCCTCGGAAATTTTCGCCGGTGCCATCCAGGACTACGGCCGTGGCCTGGTGATCGGTGAGACCAGCTTCGGCAAGGGCACCGTGCAGAACATCGTCGATCTCGATCGTTGGCCGAGCGGCGAGACCCAGCGCTTCGGCCAGGTCAAGCTGACCATCGCCCAGTTCTTCCGCATCAGCGGCAGCAGCACCCAGCACAAGGGCGTGGTGCCGGACCTGGCCTTCCCGGCCAGCGTCGATGCCACCGAGTTCGGCGAAAGCACCTACGACAACGCATTGCCCTGGACCCGCATCGCCGCCGTGCCGCACACCCAGTACGGCAACTTCGCACCGCTGCTGCCGAAGCTGGAAACCCGTCACGACGCACGCATCGCCACCGACAAGGAATTCCAGTGGTGGAACGAGGACGTGCAGCAGTTCCGCACCGAAGCGGCAAAGAAGTACATCTCGTTGAACGAAGCGACCCGCCGCGCCGAACGCGAGCGCCAGGATGCCCAGCGCAAGGAACGCCAGGTGCAGCGCAAGGAACTGGGCCTGGCCCTGGACCCGCTGGCCGATGACAGCAGCGACGACGGCCTGACCGGCAACGAGCGCGACATCGTCAAGGATGCCGCGCGCGAGAAGGCGGCCGAGAAGCGTCCGGACCCGCTGCTGCGCGAGTCGGCCTCGATCCTGGCCGATGCGGTGAACCTGCTGGCCAACGACCGCCCGCTGTCGGCGCAGGTGCTGCCGCAGTCCACCGGCGCAGGTCGTTGGGCCGACTGATCCGCCAAGCGCGCGTATACCCGAGGGGCCGGCATTGCCGGCCCCTCTGCTTTTCCGTGCATGAACCGGGAACAACGCGGGCTGCCATGTCGACCTGCCACACACGGCCGCAGGACTACGCTTTGCGGTACCGTCCTCGCAGGAGTACCCATGCGGGCCTCCCGTCTTACCAGCGCTGCCGTGGCCCTCAGCAGCGCCCTGATCCTGTCGGCCTGTGGTGGCCGTGCCGCCGACAGCACCCTGCTGCGTGAATCCTTTGATTCCGGCGACACCTTCTCGCGCACCGTCGATGGCCGTCCCGGTGATGCCTGCGAAGCGGCGCGGCGGACCCTGCTCAGCCAGGGCTATGCCATTGCCCGCTCGGACGAGGCACAGGTGGAGGGCAACAAGAATTTCCAGCTCCGCGACGACGATCACGAGCAGCTGGTACTGCGCATCTCCTGCGCGCCGCGTGGCAGCCAGACGCTGGTGTTCGTCAGCGCGGTGCAGGACCGCTACGCACTGAAGAAGAGCCCGACGTCGGCCAGCGTGGGCGTGGGTGCCTTGGGCTCGGTGTCGCTGCCGTTCGGCAGCAATGATGATTCGCTGGTGAAAGTGGCCAGCAGTACGGTCACCGATGCCGAGTTCTATCGTCGTTTCTTCCAGCGCCTGCAGCAGTATCTGCCTGCGGACGCAGCCACGCCCGCGCCGCCTGCTTCGCCCGTACCTGCGACTCCGGAACCTGCACCGGCCAGCACGGACCAGGGGTGAGCGTGCGCGGCAGGTTGATCGGCATGGCCCTGCTGCTGGTGCCCGTGCTGGGGACGGCGGCCACGCCCGTGGATTGCACGCAGGGCTTGCTGCAGCGGCTGGGCTGGCGCTTCGAAGAGGCGGCGGTGGCCACGCCGCAGGTGCACGGCGGTGCCGTGTGCACGCGCGCCACGTTGGCCGAGGCGCAGGCGGCGGGCGATCTACGCGTGCAGTGGCCGGCCGCAATGCCCGCTGCAGCCCGACAGGCACAACTGCGGCAACTGCTGGACGACCCGGCCACGGTCTGCGCCTATGCGTTCGAACTGGGCGCCGCCACGCAACGTGCGGCGACCGCATTGCAGGACAATCCCACGTTCCGTTTTTCCGGTCCGCAGCTGGGCTGGATCGGCTTCGGCCTGCGGGGCGCACCCTCGCAAGGGTGGCAGCGCACACGCAGTTTCGGCCGCGGTTACGTGCCCAGCGGTGGCAACAGCCGTGCACTGCAGGCGTTCTACAGCGGCAGCGTGCGTGCCGAATGTGGCGTCGGTCGCCAGGTCGCGCAGCTGGCAACGCAACGCGAGCTGTACGGTGATGCTGCGTTCGATACCGAGTTCAAACCCGCAGAACTGTCGATTGGTACGTTCCTGGCGCTGCATGACACCGACAGCATTCTGCTGGGTGCAAGCGCAGGTGATTTCTTCGCCGACGGCAAGGCGGAGCGCACATCGATGTTGGGGCGGCAGGCGTTCGTCGGCGTGCCCGGTTTCATCGAACATGTGTACGACAAGGGCACGCTGGACGATCTGAGCAACCAGGCCGAGAACTTCGTGGTGGTCGAGGTGGGCGAGGGCGCTGCTCAGGCGCTGGCCCTGCACGGCGGGCTGGCCTGGTACGACCAGCGCAATGTCGAGTTGTGGAAGCTCGCGCAGGACATCCCGCGCATCGGCCAGCGCTACTTCGAGCGCCTGCTGTTCGAGCGCGACCCGGACCTGCGCGCACGGCTGGAACCGCGCTACCACGACACGCTGGCACGCATGGACCAGCTGCTGGACGATCCGTTCTACCAGCAGTTCGTGATCTATGTGCACCCGCGCGGTATACGTCCCATCGGCTACCACGTCGCCCGCCTGCTTGATCGCAACCCACGAACGCCGTTTTCGATCGACCTGGCGGTGCACAATCTGCATACCACGCTCTACCGGCGTTGGCGCGAGGCGCAGCTGCGCCACTGCGCGGCCACCGGCAGGCCAGGCAGCCTGACCCTAGACCCCAACTGAAGGTGAAACAATGGATATTGCAATGATCGGCCTCGGCCGCATGGGTGCCAACATGGCCCAGCGCCTGCATCGCGGCGGCCACCGCGTGGTCGGCTACGACCCGGGCGAAGGCGCGCGTCAGCGTGCGGCTGAGGCCGGCCTGGAGGTGGTTGATTCGCTGGCCGCTGCCGTCGCTGCGCTGCCAGTGCCGCGCGTGGTGTGGCTGATGGTGCCGGCCGGCGAAACCGTCGACCAGACCCTGGGCCAGCTGACCCCGCACCTGGCCGAGGGTGACATCGTCATCGACGGTGGCAATTCCAACTACCAGGACTCGATCCGCCGCGCCAAGGCGTTGGCCGAAGACGATCTGGGCTACGTCGACTGCGGCACCAGCGGTGGCGTGTGGGGCCTGCAGGAAGGCTACAGCCTGATGGTCGGCGGCGACGCCCCGGTGGTGGAGCAGATCGCCCCGTTGCTGCGCACGCTCGCCCCGGCCGAAGATCGCGGCTGGGCCCGCGTGGGTCCGTCCGGCGCCGGCCACTTCACCAAGATGGTTCACAACGGCATCGAGTACGGAATGATGCAGGCCTACGCCGAAGGCTTCGCGCTGATGGAGCGCAAGCAGGAGATGGAACTGGACCTGGCCCAGGTGGCCGAGGTGTGGCGCCACGGCAGCGTGGTGCGTTCGTGGCTGCTGGACCTGAGCACCGAAGCGCTCAAGCGCAATCCGTCGCTGGACGGCATCGCCCCGTACGTCGAGGATTCCGGTGAAGGCCGCTGGACCGTGGCCGAAGCGATCGCACTGGATGTGCCGGCACCGGTGATCACGCTGTCGCTGTTGGAACGCCTGCGCTCACGCGAATCCAATTCGTTCACCGACCGCCTGCTGTCGGCGATGCGCAACGAATTCGGCGGCCACGCCATCAAGAAGTCGTAAGAAACACCGGGGTCGGATCCCTTTCCGCAGGAAAGGGCTCTGACCCCATCAGGAAAGCTGTCTCCGATCGCCTCCACGCATGGCGTGGATCTACTGGTCACCCCAACGCGATGCGCCGCCCGTCGCGCGCACTGTCCATCCCCGCCTGCAGCAACCGCATCAGCTGCAGCGCCTGCGCCGCACTGACCGTCGCTTCGCCATCGCCGTGCATCGCCGCCGCGAACTGTGCATACAGCCGCCGGTAATCGCCAGGCAGGTTGTCGACGGTGCTGCGCTGCACGTTGTCCTCGGCATCGCAGCGCAGCAGCTCGCCATGCCGCGGATCGATGCCCCAGCCCGGCGCACCCGGTGCAACACCGCGGCGCAGCTGCGCCTCCTGCACATCCAGGCCGTGCTTGATCCAGCTGCCCGTGCTGCCATGCACACTGAAGTGCGGTGTGGGTGCCGCCACCAGCGAACCGGCATGCACGATCGCGCGATGCCGTGGGTAGTGCAGCACCGCGTGGAAGTAATCGATGCCGCTGCCGCCTTCGCGCTGCACCGCCAGATCGGCGTCGATGGCCTCGGGCCAGCCGAACAGCACCAGCATCTGGTCCAGCAGGTGCGGGCCCAGGTCGTACCACACGCCGCTTCCCGGGCCATCCTGTTCGCGCCAGCGCTCGCGCACCTGCGGCCGGTAGCGATCGAAATGCGCATGGCACTCGGCCACGTCACCAAGCGCACCCTCCGCCAACAGCGCCTGCAGGGTGAGGAAGTCGGCATCGAAGCGCCGGTTCTGGAACACGGTCGCGATGCGCCCGGCATCGTTCGCCGCGGCCAGTATTGCTTCGGCTTCGGTGACGTCGAGCGCGAACGGCTTGTCGACCAGCACATGCTTGCCCGCCGCCAGCGCGGCGATCGCCAACGGCGCATGCTGGTCGTTGGGCGTGGCGATCACCACCGCATCCACTGCCGGATCGTCGAAGACCTGCTGTGCAGTGGCCCGCACGTGCACGTTGCTGAACGTGCGCAGGAGCGTGTCGCGCTGCGAACTGACGACGCTGTGCAGCACCAGCCCGGGCGTGTGCTGGATCAGCGGCGCATGGAAGACCCGGCCGGCGAGGCCGTAGCCGATCAGGGCCAGTTGCAGGTCGGGGCGCATCGCACAGCTCCGGCAGAGGGAAAGGGCAGGGTAAACGACCGGCGATCAGCGTCCAAAACTGAACCGTTGCCGTTGGAAACGCTTCGATTCACAGCGGCATGACTGCAACGCCACGCCTGCTCCACGGCGGCGTGTCCAGACTGGCAGCACATCCCGAAGGAGTACGACACGATGAGCAATACCACCCGCACGCTGATTGCTTCTGCCCTGACCCTGGGCCTGGCGCTGTCCTCCTCGGCCGCCTTCGCCAAGGACCCGGCCGCGAAGAGCCCGCCGACCAGCACCCATCCGGCAACCCATGCCGATCGCCATGACTCCAACGAGCCAGTGACCGATACCTGGATCACCACCAAGGTGAAGGCCGACCTGCTGGCCAGCAGCAACGTTCCGGGCACTGAAATCAAGGTGGAAACCGTGAACGGCGTGGTCAGCCTCAGCGGCGCCGTGGCGACCCAGGCCGAGAAGGACAAGGCGGTCACCACTGCCAAGGGCATCAAGGGCGTGACCCGCGTCGATGCCGCAGCACTCAAGGTCAGCGCCGCTGCCAAGCGCTGAACCCGGTGGGCGCCCCAGCTGGGGCGCCCAGCGGTTTCTTTGGAGCCGGGCCCTGCTCGGCTCCACCAAGAAGGGGACGCCCCCTACCCGTTCAGCCAGCCGCGCCCTGAATCCCAGAGTTGTGACCGCCTGCGCTATATTGCCGGTTCCGCCGCAGCCGGGCTGGTCCCGGCAGGTGCTCCGCGGCCGTGCTGACGAGGAACTATGGCGCTGGTTTTCAGTGACGACATCTGGGACCGCTGGCGGTTGCCGGCCTTGGCGCTGGCGGCCGTCGCGATCATCGTGGTGCCATGGTTGACCCTGCGCAAACTGCAGCAGGACAGCGAACAGGCGATGGCCTGGGTCAACCATACCCAGGCCGTAGGCAATGCCCTGCAGCAGTTGCAGGCGGACGTGCGTGACGTCGAATCGGCCGCGTTGACCCTGTCCAAGGGCGTGGATGCGCCCGGCCTGCGCGAGCGCATGGCGCGCGCCAACGAGATTCCGGGGCGCCTGGCCGAGCTGGGCCGGATGACCCGCGACAATCCCGACCAGCTGATCCGCATCGGTCGTATCGAATCGATGCTGGAGGGCCGCATGGCGCTGGCCCGCGAGCTGGCCAGGTCCGAACCCAACAGCGATCAGCGCGGGCTGGTGCAGGATCTGAGCACGCGCTATCCCATCCGCGGCCTGGTCGAGGAATTGCAGGCCAGCGAGCAGGAACTGCTGGCACTGCGTGCGGAACAGGCGGCGCGCCAGCGCCGGCAGACCGAGTTTGTGTCCTGGAGCTCGCTGGTGGTGCAGCTGGCCCTGCTGGGCCTGGTGCTGTGGCTGCTGCATCGGCAGATCGGCCGTCGCCTGCATGCCGAGCGGCAATCGCTGCGTTCGGCTGCGCGTGCGGCATCGGTGCTGCAGACCGTGCGCGAGCCCATTGTTCTGCTTGATCGTGAACTGCGCGTGCAGCTGCACAATCCGGCGTTTGCCGAGCTGTACGGTCTGGAGGACGAGCGTGCCGACGGCCTGCTGCTGGAAACCGTCGGAGACGGCGCCTGGCAGGACCCCGTGATGCGCCAGCGTCTGTCCGACGTGCTGCTGCGCGGCCGCGAACTGTGGGACTTCGAGCACGAGCAGCGCGCCGCCGACGGCATGGTGCGCTACATGCTGCTCAACGCACGGCGCATGCCGCTGCCGGATACCGATGACGAAGTGGTATTGATGACCGTCAGCGATGTAACGGTGCAGCGTGCCGTGCAGCTGCGCGTGGAAGAGCTGAACCGGCAGCTGGAAGGCAAGGTCGAGCAGGTGTCCGAGGTCAACCGCGAACTGGAGGCTTTCAGCTATTCGGTCTCGCACGACCTGCGTGCGCCGCTGCGACATGTTGCCGGTTTCTCGGACAAGCTGTCGCGCCATCTGGGTGAGCAGGCCGATGACAAGAGCCGCCACTACCTGGAGGTGATCTCCAGCTCGGCACGGCGCATGGCGGCGCTGATCGACGACCTGCTGGTCTACTCGCGGCTGGGCCGCGTGGCGATGCGCCAGCAGGCGGTGGACATGCAGTCGCTGGTGGCCGATACCCGTGCCATGCTCGATTCCAACCTGCAGGCCGAGGCCGAAAACAGCGGCCACGCGCACCAGGTCGAGTGGAGCATTGCGCCGCTGCCGATCGTGGTGGGCGACGAGAACATGATCCGCCAGGTCTGGCTGAACCTGCTCGGCAACGCGGTGAAGTATTCAGGCAACCGCGAGCCTGCAAGGATCCGCGTGGACTGCCAGCAGCAGCCCGATGGCGGCCATCAGTTCACGGTCAGCGACAATGGTGCAGGCTTTGACATGGCCTATGCTGGCAAGCTGTTCGGCGTGTTCCAGCGCCTGCACAAGGCCAGTGACTACCCTGGAACCGGCATCGGCCTGGCCAGCGTGCGCCGCGTGCTGACCCGCCATGGTGGCCGGATCTGGGCCGAGGCCGAACCGGACGTCGGCGCTACCTTCCACTTCTACCTGCCTCCCGCGATTGACGCGGACAAACAAGGTCCTTCTGCATGACGACTCTGCGCACCATTCTTCTCGCCGAAGACAGCCCGGCCGACGCCGAGATGGCGATCGACGCCCTGGAGGAGGCGCGTCTGGCCAACCCCATCGTGCACGTCGAGGATGGCGTGGAAGTGATGGACTACCTGCTGCGTCGCGGTGCGTTCGCCAACCGCGAGGAAGGCCTGCCGGCCGTGCTGCTGCTGGACATCAAGATGCCGCGCATGGATGGCCTGGAAGTACTGCGGCAGATCCGCGAGCACGAAGAACTCAAGCGCCTGCCGGTGGTGATCCTGTCGTCCTCGCGCGAAGAAAGCGACCTGGCCCGCAGCTGGGACATGGGCGTGAACGCCTACGTGGTCAAGCCGGTGGATGTGGACCAGTTCTTCGGCGCCGTGCAGACGCTGGGCAAGTTCTGGGCGTTGATCAACCAGGCACCGGAACTCGAGTGAGCCCATGCCCCTGACCGGTCCCGCCCTGGGGGCGCTGCGCATCCTGCTGGTGGAGGATTCACCGGAAGATGCCGAGCTGATGTCCGAACAGATGCTCGATGCGGGGCTGGACGCCCGCTTCGAGCGGGTCGAGAGCGAGGCCGAACTGCGCCAGGCGCTGGCCGCGTTCCAGCCGGACATCGTGCTGTCCGACCTGAGCATGCCGGGCTTCTCCGGTGACGATGCGCTGCGCATCGTGCGCGAGACCTCGCCGGAAGTGCCCTTCATCTTCGTCTCCGGCACCATGGGTGAAGAGAACGCGGTAGCAGCGCTGCAGAAGGGCGCCAACGACTACATCATCAAGCACCAGCCGGCGCGCCTGCCGTCGGCGGTGGCGCGTTCGATCCGCGATGCGCGCAGTGCGGTCGAACGCGCACGCGTGGAAACCGAGCTGATGCGCGCGCAGCGGCTGGAAAGCCTGTCGCTGCTTGCCGCTGGCCTCAGCCACGACCTGCGCAACATCCTGCAGCCGCTGCTGATCATGCCGGACCTGCTGAAGGCGCGCACCGAAGATCCGCAGCTGCACCACCTGGCCGATGTCATCGCCGAGTGCGGCCGGCGCGGCCATGAGATGGCCGAGTCGATGCTGTCGTTCGTGCGCGGCTCGCGCAAGCCAAGCGAACGCATCGAGATCGACGGCCTGTTCGATGCGGTGGCGCTGCTGTTGCGCAGCAACGTACCCGACGCCGTACGGCTGGAACTGCAGGTGCAGGACGAAGGCCTGGTGGTCGACGCCAACTACACCGAGCTGCAGCAGGTCATGTTGAACCTGGCGTTGAACGCGATCCAGGCCATGCCCAATGGCGGCCGCCTGAGCCTGATTGCCAGCCATGCCGGCCAGCGCGATGGCGTGGACTGGATGCACATCCGGGTGGCCGACGAAGGCATCGGCATGGATGCGGACACGTTGTCGCACCTGTTCAACCCGTTCTTCACCACCAAGGCCGACGGTACCGGCCTGGGGCTGATGTCCTGCAAGCGCATCGTCGAAGGCGCCGGCGGCAGCATCCATGTCAGCAGCCAGCCAGGGCAGGGCACCTGTTTCGAACTGCGCCTGCCGATGCATGAGGCCAGCGACGGCAGCGAGCCGATCGAGCAGCTGGTGGCGCTGGGCAGCGGCCAGTCGATCCTGGTGGTCGATGGCGAGGCGACGCGCCTTTCGCTGCTCGGCAATGCGCTGTCCAGCCAAGGCTACCAGCTGCAGCTGGCCTCCGACGGCCCGGCCGCGCTGCGCTGGATGCAGCAGGAGGCGATGCCGGCACTACCGTTCGGTGGTTTCCCACGGGAACCGCGGCAGGCTGTCCACCGCCTGTTCCAGCCGCCGCGACCAGTTCTGGTGGATGTCGGCATACAGCGCGGAGTCCGCGCCCAGCCGCAGCTGCTGGCCGATGCGCAGCTCGCCATCGCGCAGCAGTGCCAGGTCGATCGGCAGGCCCACCGACAGGTTGGAGCGGATGGTCGAATCGAGCGAGACGATCGCCGTGCGCGCCGCGTCTTCCAGCCGGGTGGCCGGGCTGAGGATGCGGTCGAGGATCGGCTTGCCGTATTTGGATTCGCCGATCTGCAGGTAGGGCGTCTCCGGCGAGGCGGCAATGGCATTGCCCAGCGGATAGATCATGTACAGCCCCGGCCGCTCGCCAGCGATCTGGCCGCCGAAGATCAGCGTGGCCTGGGTGTTGACCCCGTCATGGCCGTGCTCGCTGTGGGCGCTGTGCACCTGGCTGTCGACCAGCAGTTGGCCGACGTACTCGGCCGCCTCGAACAGATGGGCCGTGTCGCGCAGGTTGGGCGTGCGCCGTTCAGCGGCATCGCGCCCCAGGCGTGACACCAGCAGCTGGGTGGTGGCCAGGTTGCCCGCTGCCATCAGCACGTAGGCTGCCTGGCCGGGATACTCGAACACGTGCAGCTTGCGATGCACGCGCACATCGTCCAGCGAGGCATTGGTCCGGGTATCGGCGGCGAAGACCAGGCCCTCGTCGACCTCGATTCCAACGCAATAGGTCATGTCGGTGCCCTATCATGTGCGTCCCGGATTGTAGGCAGGCCGCCGTGACGACGGCATGTCCACGCCCCCCCAAGTGCCGTCACCTGAACCGCATGACCACCGTGCTCCTGAGCCTGGGCAGCAACGTCCAGCCCCGCCGCTACCTCCACGCCGCGGTGACGGCCCTGCGCGAGCGCTTTGGCGCGCTGCAGGTGTCGCCCGCCTACCGTACCGCCGCGGTTGGCTTCGATGGCCCGGCCTTCCTCAACAACGCAGTGGCGATCGAGACCGACCTGCCGCTGCAGGAGCTGGATGACTGGCTGCATGCGCTGGAAGACGCGCACGGCCGTGATCGCAGCGGGCCGCGCTTTTCCGACCGGACCCTGGACATCGACGTGGTGTTCTACGGCGACCTGGTGGTGGAAGGCCCCGGCCACCTGCGCATCCCGCGCCCGGAACTGAAGCATGCCTTCGTGCTGAAGCCGCTGGCCGACATCGCGCCGGATTTCATCGATCCGGTCAGCGGGCAGGATCTGGCCACGCTGTGGCGCGCGCACCCGCAG
>NZ_JAOEDV010000108.1:0-11878 GCF_029837545.1 Stenotrophomonas sp. GD04024
CGCTGCCCGCAGGGCTTCCTCTCCAACGTCTACCAGGGAAACGCCGGTGCGGTGTGCTATCGCATCGAGGATACGCCGCATCCCGCCGGTGAGATGTCGGTGACAGTGTTCAACGAGGATGCGCCGGATGGGCATCTTGAGTGGGAGGAAGGCCTGTGGTCGCTGGACACCATGGGCCCCGCAGTGAAAACGTCGTGGCACCTGTTTGGCGTGCGGCCATGATCTGGAGGGTCGACGCGTGACCTGATGCCGGCGGCACGGTGTGCAGACGAAAAAGGCCGGATCCGTGAGGATCCGGCCCTTCTTCTTGTAGAGCCGAGCCATGCTCGGCTGACGCTGTGGCGATGTGGCCGAGCGCGGGCCCGGCTCTACCGTTGATGCGTTACTTGCCGGCCAACTGGCGCAGCACGTACTGCAGCAGGCCACCATGACGGAAGTATTCGACCTCCTTCGGGGTCAGCAGCATCACTGAAACCTCGAAGGTCTTCTTCGTGCCATCGGCCTTGGTGGCAGTGACCGTGGCGCGCTTGCTGGCGCCATCCTGCAGGCCGGTGATGTCGATCACTTCCGAGCCGTCCAGGCCCAGGCTCTGCGCGTTCTCGCCGTTGCGGAACTGCAGCGGCAGCACGCCCATGCCGACCAGGTTGGAGCGGTGGATGCGCTCGAAGCTTTCGGCGATGACCGCCTTCACCCCCAGCAGCAGGGTGCCCTTGGCCGCCCAGTCGCGCGACGAACCGGTGCCATACTCCTTGCCGGCCAGCACCACCAGCGGCACCTTGTCGGCCTTGTACTTCATGGCTGCATCGTAGATCGCCAGCTTCTCCGGCTGGCCACCGCCGGCCGGGTAGTACAGGGTGTTGCCGCCTTCCTCACCACCGAACATCAGGTTCTTGATGCGGATGTTGGCGAAGGTGCCGCGGACCATCACGTCATCGTTGCCGCGGCGGCTGCCGTAGCTGTTGAAGTCGGCCGGCTGCACGCCGCGTTCCTGCAGGAAGCGGCCTGCCGGCGAGTCCTTCTTGATGTTGCCGGCCGGGGAGATGTGGTCGGTGGTGATCGAGTCGCCGAACAGGCCCATCACGCGTGCACCGTGCACGTCGTCGATGCTGCTGGTCTGCATGGTCATGCCATCGAAGTACGGCGGGTTCTTGATGTAGGTGGAGGCATCGCTCCACTCGTACAGGTTGCCGTCCGGCGAGGCGATGGTGTTCCAGCGGGTGTCACCCTTGAACACATCGGCATAGTTCTGCTTGAACATCTCCGGGCCAATGGTGGCGGCGATGACGTCGCCGATTTCCTTGTTGCTCGGCCAGATGTCGCGCAGGAACACCGGCTGGCCATCGCTGCCGGTACCCAGCGGCTGGGTGGTCAGGTCGATGTCGGTGGTGCCGGCGATGGCGTAGGCCACCACCAGCGGCGGGCTGGCCAGGTAGTTCATCTTCACTTCGGGATGCACGCGGCCCTCGAAGTTGCGGTTGCCCGACAGCACCGAGGTGACCACCAGATCGCCGGCGGCGATGCCGGCGCTGACTTCGGTCGGCAGCGGGCCGGAGTTGCCGATGCAGGTGGTGCAGCCGTAGCCGACCACGTAGAAGCCGATCTTCTCCAGCTCCTTCAGCACGCCGGCCTTTTCCAGGTAGTCGGTGACCACGCGCGAGCCTGGGCCGAGCGAGGTCTTCACCCACGGCTGGCGGTTCAGGCCCTTGGCCGCTGCGTTGCGGGCCAGCAGGCCGGCACCGATCATCACCGCCGGGTTGGAGGTGTTGGTGCACGAGGTGATGGCGGCGATGACCACCGCGCCATCCTTCAGCCGTACCTTGCGGTTCTCGATCTCGATGTCGGCGAAGCCCTTGGCCAGCTGCTCGTTGCCGACCGCCGCACCGCCGCCTTCATTGACGAAGGAGGACACATCCTCGCTGCGCTTGTCGCGGTTGGCGGTCATGCCCACCAGCGCTTCGCGGTAGTTCTTCTGCACGTCCTCCAGCAGCACGCGGTCCTGCGGGCGCTTCGGGCCGGCCAGCGACGGCTTCACCGTGCCCATGTCCAGTTCCAGCGTGGTGCTGTACTGGGCATGCGGGCTGCCGGGTTCGTGCCACAGGCCCTGCGCCTTGGCGTAGGCCTCGACCAGGTTGATCTGCTCTTCGCTGCGGCCCGACAGGCGCAGGTAGTTCAGTGATTCGGCGTCGATCGGGAAAATGCCGCAGGTGGCGCCGTATTCCGGGGCCATGTTGCCGATGGTGGCGCGGTCGGCCAGCGGCAGGTGCTGCAGGCCGTCACCGTAGAACTCGACGAACTTGCCGACCACGCCCAGCTTGCGCAGCATCTGGGTGACGGTCAGCACCAGGTCGGTGGCGGTGGCGCCCTCGGGCAGCTTGCCGGTCAGCTTGAAGCCCACCACCTGCGGGATCAGCATCGACGACGGCTGGCCGAGCATGGCCGCCTCCGCTTCGATGCCGCCCACGCCCCAGCCGAGCACGCCGATGCCATTGATCATCGTGGTGTGGCTGTCGGTGCCGAACACGGTGTCCGGATAAGCGATGGCCGTGCCGTCCTTGTCGGCGGTCATCACCACGCGGGCCAGGTTTTCCAGGTTCACCTGGTGGACGATGCCGGTGTTGGGCGGCACCACCTTGAAGTTGTCGAAGGCCTTCTGGCCCCAGCGCAGGAAGCCGTAGCGTTCCTGGTTGCGCTGGAACTCGATCTTGCCGTTGAGGTCCAGCGCATCGGGCTTGCCGAACACATCGACCTGCACCGAGTGGTCGATGACCAGTTCGGAGGGAATCTGCGGGTTGATCTGCTCGGGCGAGCCGCCGAGCTTGACCACGGCGTCGCGCATCGCGGCCAGATCGACCACGCAGGGCACGCCGGTGAAGTCCTGCAGGACCACACGCGCCGGCATGAAGGCGATTTCGGTGTCCGGCTCGGTGGACGGATTCCAGCGGGCCACGGCTTCGATGTGGTCCGGGCCGACGGTGGCGCCGCCGTCCTCATGCCGGAGCAGGTTCTCCAGCAGGATCTTCATCGAGTAGGGCAGGTGGGAGATATCGAAGCGCTGGCCCAGCGTGGGCAGGCTGAAGTAGTCGTAGGTCTTGCCGCCGACGTTCAGCTGGCTGCGGGTGGAGAACGAATCGCTCATGCGGGGTAACTCCTTCTTGCGGATGGCTTGCAGTGGCTCGCGCATGGGCGGGCCTGCTTGCGGTCGCCGCGGGCCTGGTGGCCCCGGTGGTTCCAGTATGAACCCGAAACTGAATGGATTCACCCGGACCGGTTCCGGCCTGCGGCATCGGTTCCAGACTACAGGGGAAGGTGTATGGCGTATGTCACGTTTGTGGCCGATCCTTTGCGAGGCAAGGGCTGGCGGGGTGCCGGTCCGGGTCAGGGTGGAAGTATGCCCTGGGAAGTATGTATAATTTGTGCATACTCTGGAGGGCCTACCGATGGAAGCCACTGTTGCAGAACGCGGACAGATCACCCTGCCCAAGGCGGTGCGTGATGCCCTCGGCCTGACCAAGGGCACGCTGCTGAAGGTCGAGCTGGACGGCAGCCGCATCATCCTGCGCAAGAGTGTTGACGATGCCATTTCACGGGCGCGCGGCAAGTTCGCGCTGGACGGCTTCGAATCGTCCGACGCAGCGGTACGCGCGGTGCGTGACGAGGAATAAGCCGTGATGATCGCCGTCGATTCACCGGTGCTGGTCGAGCTGCTCAGCAATGGCCCGCAGGCCGATGCGGTGGAAGCCATCCTGCGGCAGAGCCTGGTCGGCGGTCGCGTGGTGGTCTGCGGGGCGACCCTGGCCGAGGTCTGCGCCTCGCTGCGCGGCGGCGCCGAGGTGCTGGAAGCGCTGGAAGAAATGGGCGTCCACTTCAACCCGATGGAAGCCAAGTCGGCGCTGCGCGCCGGCGAGATGCACCGCCGCCACCGCCAGCGCAGTGGCAGCCGCCGCAGCCTGGACGAATTCATGGTCGGCGCCCACGCACTGCTGCAGTGCGACGGCCTGATCACCTGGAACGATACGTTTTACCGCGACTACTTCAAGGGCCTGAAGCTGATCGTGCCGCAAGCCTGAGCCCACTTTTGTTTTTTCAACCTACGCATTACCCGGGAGTTGTCATGTTGGAAGCCTACCGCCACCACGTCGCCGAGCGCGCTGCGCTTGGCATCCCGCCGCTGCCGCTGAGCGCGCAGCAGACGGCCGATGTCATCGAACTGCTGAAGAACCCGCCGCAGGGCGAGGCCGAGTTCCTGCTCGACCTGCTGACCCACCGCGTGCCGGCCGGCGTTGATGACGCTGCCAAAGTCAAAGCCTCGTACCTGGCGGCGATCGCCCTGGGCAGCGAGCAGAACCCGCTGATCAGCCGTGAGCGCGCCACCGAGCTGCTGGGCACCATGCTCGGCGGCTACAACGTCGCGCCGCTGGTGCAGCTGCTGGACGACGCCAGCGTCGGCACCATCGCCGCCAACGGCCTGAAGAAGACCCTGCTGGTGTTCGATGCCTTCCATGACGTGCAGGAAAAGGCCAAGGCGGGCAATGCCAACGCCCAGGCCGTGCTGCAGAGCTGGGCCGATGCCGAGTGGTTCACCGGCAACCCGGAAGTGCCGCAGAGCCTGACCGTCACCGTGTTCAAGGTGCCGGGCGAGACCAACACCGACGACCTGTCGCCAGCGCCGGACGCGACCACCCGCCCGGACATTCCGATGCACGCGCTGGCGATGCTGAAGAACAAGCGCGACGACGCGCCGTTCACCCCGGAAGAAGACGGTAAGCGCGGCCCGATCCAGCAGATCCTGTCGCTGAAGGACAAGGGCCACCTGGTCGCCTACGTCGGTGACGTGGTCGGTACTGGTTCCTCGCGCAAGTCGGCCACCAACAGCGTGCTGTGGTGGACCGGCGATGACATTCCATTCATCCCGAACAAGCGCGCCGGTGGCGTCTGCCTGGGCGGCAAGATCGCCCCGATCTTCTACAACACCATGGAAGATGCCGGCGCCCTGCCGATCGAGCTGGACGTTTCGCAGATGGAGCACGGCGACGTGGTCGAGCTGCGTCCGTACGACGGCAAGGCACTGAAGAACGGCGAAGTGATCGCCGAGTTCGAAGTGAAGAGCGAAGTGCTGTTCGACGAAGTCCGCGCCGGTGGCCGCATTCCGCTGATCATCGGCCGCGGCCTGACCGGCAAGGCGCGTGAAGCGCTGGGCCTGGCCCCGACCGACCTGTTCCGCCTGCCGGTGCAGCCGGCCGACAACGGCAAGGGCTTCTCGCTGGCACAGAAGATGGTCGGCCGCGCCTGTGGCCTGGCAGAAGGCCAGGGCATGCGCCCGGGCACCTACTGCGAACCGAAGATGACCTCGGTCGGCTCGCAGGACACCACCGGCCCGATGACCCGCGATGAGCTTAAGGACCTGGCCTGCCTGGGCTTCTCGGCCGATCTGGTGATGCAGTCGTTCTGCCACACCGCCGCGTATCCGAAGCCGGTGGACGTGAAGACCCACCACACCCTGCCGGAGTTCATCTCCACCCGTGGCGGCGTCTCGCTGCGCCCGGGCGACGGCGTGATCCACAGCTGGCTCAACCGCATGCTGCTGCCGGACACCGTCGGTACCGGTGGTGACTCGCACACCCGTTTCCCGGTGGGCATTTCGTTCCCGGCCGGTTCGGGCCTGGTCGCCTTCGCCGCTGCCACCGGCGTGATGCCGCTGGACATGCCGGAGTCGGTGCTGGTGCGCTTCAAGGGCAAGATGCAGCCGGGCGTGACCCTGCGTGACCTGGTCAACGCGATCCCGCTGTACGCGATCAAGTCGGGCCTGCTGACCGTGGCCAAGGCCGGCAAGAAGAACATCTTCTCCGGTCGCATCCTGGAAATCGAAGGCCTGCCGGAACTGAAGGTCGAACAGGCGTTCGAGCTGTCCGACGCCTCGGCCGAACGTTCGGCCGCCGGTTGCTCGGTGCGCCTGAACAAGGAACCGATCATCGAGTACCTGACCAGCAACATCACCCTGCTGAAGTGGATGATTGCCGAGGGTTACCAGGATCCGCGTTCGCTGCAGCGCCGCATCGAGAAGATGGAAGCGTGGCTGGCCAACCCGGAGCTGCTGGAGCCGGATGCCGACGCCGAGTACGCCGCCGTCATCGAGATCGACCTGGCCGACATCCACGAGCCGATCGTGGCCTGCCCGAACGACCCGGACGACGTGAAGACCCTGTCCGAAGTGGCCGGTGCCAAGATCGACGAAGTGTTCATCGGTTCGTGCATGACCAACATCGGTCACTTCCGTGCGGCTGCCAAGCTGCTGGAAGGCAAGCGTGACCTGCCGACCCGCCTGTGGGTGGCCCCGCCGACCAAGATGGATGCCTCCGAGCTGACCAAGGAAGGCGTGTACGGCACCTTCGGCGCCACCGGCGCACGCATGGAAATGCCGGGCTGCTCGCTGTGCATGGGTAACCAGGCGCAGATCCGTGAAGGTTCCACCGCGATGTCGACCTCGACCCGCAACTTCCCGAACCGCCTGGGCCGCAACACCAACGTGTACCTGGGTTCGGCCGAACTGGCCGCGATCTGCTCGCGTCTGGGCCGCATCCCGACCAAGGAAGAGTACATGGCCGATGTGGGCGTGATCGCCGCCAGCGGCGCGGAGATCTACCGCTACATGAACTTCGACCAGATCGAGGAATACCAGGACGTGGCCAAGACGGTCGCTGCCTGATGCGGTAATGCCGGCCACTGGCCGGCACCCCGTTGAAACGAAGAACCCCCGGTGAGAGCCGGGGGTTTTTTGTGCGTGCAGCGTTAGACTTGCCGCCCCGCTTGTTGGAGTACACGGATGTTGCAGGATCGATTGAAGGGGAGTCGCACGTGCTGCGGTCACTGGGCTGGCAGTGCGGTGGTGCTGGCCACGCTGATGATGGCCCCTGCCGCGATGGCGCAGCAGGCGGTGCATCGAGCTGTTGTCGAGCCCGATCGGCCAGCGCACGTGCCGGCGTCGATCGTGACGGAGACCAAGCACAGCAATCCGCCGCGTTATCCGTCGCAGGCATTCCGTGATGAGAAAGAGGGGGAAGCGGTCCTGATGGTGCAGGTCGCCTCCGACGGGCAGTGGGTCGGCGCGACCGTACTGCAGAGCAGCGGCTGGCCGGAACTGGATGAGGCGGCGCAGGCGGCGACACGCAAGTGGCGCTACCTGCCGGCCAGCGAGGATGGCGTACCCGTGCCGGGAGAGATCCGCGTGCCGGTGTCGTTCAAGCTGTGATCACGCGTTGGTGATGCCGTTGCCAGGCACTGCCTGGCAACGGCACCCGTCCCGCTGCGGTTCCGACGCCTTACTGCGCGGCACACGCCTTGGGGGCGTGCACGAGGTTGACGCGCAGGCTGCCATCGGCAGCCACCTGCTTGCTCTCGAGCACGCACATCTCGTTCTCGAGCCGCATCATCACTTCGTAGTCCTGACCCGCCTTCGGCACGAACTGGATCGACAGCGCGTCCGGTGCTGCTCCGCAGCGGAGGTGGGCGACGTTCTGGAACTGTGCGTCGAAGATCAACGGCTTGCCGGCCTCCACCGAATACTCCTGGAAGTTCGGGTTAGAGAACAGGACGCTTTTCATCGCACGCACGGTGTCGGTTTCCGGCATTCCGATGGAAATGTTCTGCGGGCTGCCGCCCACCAGGCTGCCTACGGCTGCGCTGTTGCTGCGCGCGACCACGACTTTCCTTCGCGCGTCGCCACGGCATTGGCCACCGATATGCATGGTGATGCTGCGGCCGTTGGCACCGAAGATGCGGATGCGGGAGCGATTGCCGGCGGGCAGGGCAGCAGCAATGGCGCTGGCAGGCGCTGCGGCGCGCATCGCGGACGGAAACGCTTCTGGCAGACGCGCGACGAATCGCGCCACGCACTGCTCGGCCAGCTCGTCGGACACGCTCCTCACTTCGGCATAGTCATCGGCCTGCCACTGTGGCAGCGCAGCGGACTGCGTGCCATCGGTGCAGTCAACGGTCATGGCCGATGCGCCCGAGGCCGGCAGCACCTCGATCGTGGTGCGGTGCTTGAGCTCGTAGGGGATCTGCGAGCCACTGAGCTGCCCGTAGACCAGCGCCCACTCGTGCGGGTCGGCCCGCACGGTCACGGGGGCGCTGGGAACCGCGTCGGGATAGGCATTGAAGTACTCGGAAAGACGCTGCTGCAGCAGTGCCGGCACCCGCTCCACTGCGGGGCTGGACACGCCTTCGACGGTGTCGCCGCGCAGGGTGTCCTTCGAGAAGCCACGCGCCTTGCGTGCACCGACCACGGCCAGGGCGAAGATGTTCATCTTGGCCAGCGTGGCCACGCCCATGTCCGATCGGGTCACCAGTCGCAGGTCTGCGTCACCGGAACGCTTGCCCTTGGCATCGGTGTCGGTGCCATGGTCGATGTGGACCGCCTTCATCCAGTCCGTGGACAGTACCGGTGCCGGATGGCCGGCGTCTGTGGCCGTTGCGGCCTCGTCCTGGGTTGGCACTGGATCGAGCGAGGCGGCACTGATCGCAGCGGCCAGCTGGACGCTTGGCGAAGGGAACACGGTGGGCAGCTGTTCCACGAGCCGGTCAACGCAGCGCTGCGCGAACTGGCGTGCCGCGGTCCTGACCTGCGCGTAGTCATCTGCCTGCCAGTCTTCCAGCGGCGCCGTCTGTACGGGATCGCTGCAGGTGATGCTCAGCCAGGGCGGGCTGCTGGGGGACGACTGTGCAATGGTGAGGGTGGCCTCATGCTGCAGATCGTACGGAACCGCGTTGCCCGACAGCGACTGGTAGGTCAGCGACCACAGGCCGGCGTTTGCGCTGACGATCTGCGCGTGCTCGGGAAGTGCATCCGGATGTGCAATGAAGTACTCGGCCAGATGGCGGCGCAGCAGTGCGGGGATTTCGTCGACGGCCGGGCTCGGCACTGAGTCGATGACAGTGCCCCGCAGGTTCTTCTTCGAGAAGCCATCGACACGGCCACCGCCGGCCTTGGCGGCGGCCGCCAACTGGACAAGCTTGAGCGTGACGACTTTGCCGGTGTCGCCGCGCGAGACCAGGCGCAGCTTCAGATCGACATCGCGGTGTCCAGGCAGGCTGGCAGGCGCGCCCGGCACCACCTGGACGCGCGTACTCCAGTCATCGGGAGAGGGCGGAGCGGCTGCGCTGTCGACCGCTTGGGTGCGGTCTGCGTCGGTGGCAAGGGCAGCGTCGTGTACCGGGACGGCAGCGGGGTCTTCTGCCGATGCCGGCGGAGTCAGCATCAGGCCCAGCGCGATGGCGGCAGGCAGGCAGTTCAGGCGTAGTGCCACAGTGGAGCTCCTTGGGGAAACGCGATCAAGAACGGCCGGGTCCCCTTGGCCGGCCGTTCGGGAGAGGTGTGGTGCGCGTGGGCTCAGCCGCGCGCCAGCGCCAGCAGCCGTTCGGCAATCCGCTCGAGAGGGACCTGTTCTTCGGCAGCGCCCAGCTTGAACGCGGCGCCGGGCATGCCCCAGACCACGCTGCTGGCCTCGTCCTGCACCAGCGTCGGTGCGCCGGCCTGGCGCATTTCCAGCAGGCCGCGTGCACCATCGTCGCCCATGCCGGTGAGGATGGCACCGATGGCGTTGCCACCGGCGCTCTGCGCCACCGAGCGGAACAGCACGTCCACCGCTGGCTTGTGCCGGTTCACCGCCGGGCCGTCGTCGACCCGGCAACGCCAGCGCGCACCGTCACGGATGATGCGCAGGTGCTTGCCGCCCGGGGGCAGGTAGGCATGCCCGGGCAACACCGCTTCGCCGTCGCTGGCCTCGCGCACGGCCATCGCCGAGTGCCGGTCCAGGCGCTCGGCGAAGGCCGTGCTGAAACTGGCCGGCAGGTGCTGGGTCATCACCACGGCCGGCGCGTCTGCGGGCAGGCCTTCCAGCACCACGCGCAGGGCTTCGGTGCCACCGGCGGATGAGCCGATCGCGATCAGGCGGTCGGTGGTACGGAACTGCGGCGCGGCCGGGCGCATCGCCGGGGCGGCTTCGAGCGTGAGCTTTGGCGTGGCAGCGCGCACCAGCGGGCGCACCCGCGAGCGTGCCGCCATCTTCACCTTGGCGATGATCTCGTCGGCATAGCCCTGCAGCCCACGGGCCACATCGAGCTTGGGCTTGGAGACGAAATCGACGGCGCCCAGTGACAATGCCTGCAGGGTGGTGTCGGCGCCGCGCTCGGTCAGCGAGGAGATCATCACCACCGGCAGTGGATGCAGGCGCATCAGGTTTTCCAGGAACGCCAGCCCGTCCATGCGCGGCATTTCCACGTCCAGCGTGATCACGTCAGGGGCCAGGCGCTTGATCTTCTCGCGCGCCAGCAGCGGGTCGGCGGCGGTGCCGACCACGTCGATGGCCGGATCGCTGGACAGGATCTCGGTGAGCATCTGCCGCACGACGGCGGAGTCGTCGACGATCAGGACCCGGCAGGAGGCGTTGCCGGTGAGGCTCATTCGAACAGCTCCACGCCACCGGTGACCGGGGCCTTGGACAGGCGTGCACGCACCGCCGATTCGGTCGCGGCCACTTCGGCCTCATGCGCATGCGGCAGGCGCTGCACCACCACGCGGCCGGTATCGGCGAAGAACCAGATCTTGCGCGGATGGATGCCGCACAGGTCTTCGGCGATGATCGGGATGTGCTCGGCCTGCAGGTACTGGCGTACGAACTCGGCGTTGCGGGTGCCGACCGGGTTGCTGGTGAAGCCCTTGAGCACGTTGGCGCCACCGAACACCTTGGCTTCGATGCGCTTGCGGTGCGCGCCGCGCTTGAGCATGTCGTTGATCAGCAGTTCCATCGCGTAGCTGCCGTAGCGCGCGGGGGCGCCATCACCGGCGTTGCCTTCGGGCAGCAGGAAGTGGTTCATGCCACCGATCTTCAGTACCGGGTCGCGCAGGCAGGCCGCCACGCAGGAGCCGAGCGTGGTGGTCAGCGCGGTGGTGTCATCGACCACCAGATACTGGGTGGGCAGCAGCTTGGCGGCGATGGTCTTGAAGCGTGCGTCCTGGTAGCGCATCACATCGTCGGTACGCAGCGAGGCATTCATGCGCCGGCCTTTGCCGCACGGCGGTACAGGGTGCGCCCGCAGGGCTGGATGAGGTCGGCCGCGTGCAGGTAGTTCTCCGAGTGGCCGGTGTACAGCAGGCCGTCGTCAGCCAGGTGCTGCACCAGGCGGCCGAGGATGGCGCGCTGGGTGGGCTTGTCGAAGTAGATCATCACGTTGCGGCAGAACAGGGCGTCGAACGGGCCGCCGACGTCGTAGCGCGGGGCCAGCAGGTTCAGCGGGCGGAACTCGATCAGGTCGCGCAGCGCCGGCAGCACGCGGCACTGACCCTCGTTGGGGCCGCTGCCACGCTGGAAGTAGCGGCGGCGCAGGTCCGGATCGAGGTTGGCGACACGGTCGATGTTGTAGACGCCGCGGCCTGCAGTGGCCAGTACCTGGGTGTCGACGTCGGTGGCGACGATGCGTACCGGCGGCTTGAGGGTGCCGAATGCTTCGCAGGCGGTGATCGCCATCGAGTAGGGCTCTTCGCCGGTGGACGCGGCGCACGACCACAGCAACAGCGGCGTGCGGCCGTTGCGCTGCTGCAACTCCTCGCGCAGCTTGTCGAAGTGGTGCGGCTCGCGGAAGAACGAGGTCAGGTTAGTGGTCAGCGCATTGGTGAACGCCTGCCACTCATCGCCATCCTCCTGTTCCAGATGATCCAGGTACTGCTGGAAGCTGCGCATGCCGAGCGTGCGCAGGCGGCGCGACAGGCGGCCATAGACCATGTCGCGCTTTGCCGGCGCGAGGGCAATGCCCACGCGCTGGTAGATCAGGTCGCAGACACGGCGGAAATCACGGTCGGCGAACTCGAATTCGCGGGGGCCGG
>NZ_JAOEDV010000109.1:0-11520 GCF_029837545.1 Stenotrophomonas sp. GD04024
GTCACATCCGTGCGCTAGTCTGTAGCCAGGTCGCAACAGGAGTCATCGCATGCATCGCGCGCGCCAGCATGCTGCCAGCCAGACCCGCGAGCGGCGCCACCGCCTCGCCCACGAAGCCGCCCGCCTGATGGCCGAAGGCGGCATCCGCGACTACCACCAGGCCAAGTTGAAGGCCGCCAGCCGCCTCGGCATCCACGACGATGCCTCCCTGCCCCGCAACACCGAGATCGAGGACGCCCTGCGCGAGTACCAGCGGCTGTTCTCAGGGCCGCAGCATGGCAACGAACTGCAGCGCCGCCGCGAAGCCGCGATGCGCGCCCTGGAGTTCCTGCACGGCTTCGCGCCGCGCCTGGCCGGCCCGGTGCTGGAGGGCACCGCCGACGCCAACAGCCCCGTGCAGCTGCACCTGCACAGCGACGACCCGGAGGCCGTGCACCGCTTCCTGGACGAGCACGGCATTCCCGCCGAATCGCGCACGCGCCGGCTGCGCATGGACCGCGAGCGCAGCCTCGACGTACCAGTCTGGGTGTTCAGTGCCGAAGAGCTGACCTTCGACCTGGCGGTGCTGCCCTATGACGCCCTGCGCCAGGCACCGCTGTCGCCGGTGGATGAGAAGCCGATGCGGCGTGCCTCGGTGGCCCAGCTGCGGCAGCTGCTGGCCGAGGCTGAGATCACCGCCTACATCGGCGGATAAGGGGTACAACCTCTGGCGGGCTGTGGTGGGTGCGGACCGTCGGTCCGCACTCTACTTCGAGTATCCGGGTGCCTGACCGAAAAGCAGCCGGGCATGGCTCGACGCTACAGAGGGTAAAGGTGCGGCTCTTCCGCATCCCCGGTCAGCAAGCGCGCCAGCCACGGTGCGCCCGCACGTTGCGGGTACTCCAGCATCATCCGTGCGTGCATGGCCTGCAGATCCCCCAGCAACCAGGTCTGGTTGTAGGCATCGCCAAATGTATCGGACCAGGCGCTCTGCACGCGCATGCGCTCACCGCCATCGAGGTTCGGCATCATGTCCAACGGCTCGGCCAGCACAGACGCCAGCGCCTCGTTGATCGCCGTATTCTCCACCTGCGCCGCACGCAGCAGTTCCAGGCGATGGGTCACTCGCCAGCACTCGTAGGGGAAGCAGCTTCCGGTCGCGGTGATGTAGTCGGCCATGTCAGCCAGCAGGTGGGCCTTCAGTTGCCACGCGTCCGCACTGTCCAGCAGCTGCCGCACCTGCAGCGTGCGCAGCGTGCCGGCGCGGACCTCTTCGGGCGTGTTGAACATCTCGCCAGGCACGCTGCCACCGTGCCGTACCTGCACGATGCGGCGGATGGCCTCATGGGTGATGTTTTCCACGCGCAGCGCCGCCGCTTCGGGATGCACGCGTGGGGGCGGCACGCTCGCCACCCGCCAGTAGTACCACAGTACCATCGCCATGCACGCCAGGCACAGCGCGCTGGACAGCATCCAGCCGTCCACATTCCGTGTGTAGTACCGATAGCGCGCACGCCACAGGTAGAAGCTGCGATAGTTGATGAACTGGCGCACCCATCCGTACATCGCCTTCTCCTCGGCAAGCGCCCCGGCGCGGCAGGGCTCGCTACGCGCACCACGCCGGGGCTGCATGGCTTACCAGCCGATGCCCACACCCACGCCCATGCTGCGCTCACCACTGTTGGTGAACGCACCATTGAGGCTGAAGGTGGCCGAACCCTTGTCGTTCAACACGCGCTGGTAACCCACCGCCATCGCCGATTCGCCCTCCGCATAGCCCACGCCCGCACCGAGGCGGTTGTAAGTGGCCAGGCCGGCGGTGTTCATCGCCATCGCGGTCTGCGCGCTGCTCATCGCCGCCATGCGGTTGAAGCGCTTGTCCATCTTGTTCAAGCGCGCATCCACTTCGCGGGCGATGCCATCGCTGTAGTCGTTGGCGCGGGCCAGCATCTTTTCCAGCTCGGCGGTGTCGACCTGCGGCTTGGGTGACTCGGGCGCATCGGCCTTGGGCTGCGGCGCGGGCGCGGACTTCGGTGCGCTGCCGGTATCGGCGACGACCTTGTCGTCCTGCATGGCAGGCGGCGTCGGTGCCGCTGCCTCCTGCTCAGTGGATGCCAGCGCCATGGCACGCGACTGCGGCGCCAGGCCATTACCTTCAACACGCTGTTCCAGCCCGTCTATACGGCCATTGAGCTGCTGCTGCACCGCGTGCAGCTGGCCACCGTTGACCGCTTCGCGGCTGCCCGCGGCAATCAGGCCGTTGGCCACGTTGGAAATGACCATGCCCTGCGCACCGGCGAGGGTGAGCTGGTTGAAGCCATCGGCACGGGCAGTGGAGGTGTCCTGGAAGATGGAGTGGAGCTGACCTTCCATGCCGTCGACGCGGGAGGTGGTGCGGAGGACGGCATTGTCGAGGACGGTCAGGGCGCTGCCTACGGTGCGCTGGTCGGTGTTCTGGACTCTGTAGGTGGGAGCCGTCACGTTGCCGTTGGCGTCCAGCTTGGCACCACCGCCGAGCGTGGCGAGGCTGCCGTTCAACTGGCCGACGGTGGTGGCGTTGTGGTCGGCGGTGCCGCGGGCAAGATTGGTGAGGCGGCGCTGCAGGACATCATCGCCGAAGGATACTGTGCTGCTTTCCTTCGCTACGGATCCAGCACCGATGGCGACAGCATTCACAGAACCCTTCGTGACAGAGCTGCCCGCCCCCAACGCCAGGCCATCGGCCTCCTCGACCACCGAACGGGAGCCCAGCGCAAAGCCTCTGCGTGCACTTTCCTGCACCCATGCAGCGCGCCCCAAGGCTACTGAATCTTCACCCTCCGCACGCGAGTAGCTGCCAAGCGCAACGGCGCCATCTTTTGTGGGCGCTGCGAATGCCGAATCCCCCATCGCTATGCCAAGCCGGCCGGCCTGCGCCTTCTCGTCATCCACGGGCGTGCCTACCGCAACGTATCGGCTTGCCTGCTCAATCGCCGATAGGCGGCCTGCAGCAGCAGCGATGTCCTGCTGCGCGGCGGTCACCCGCCCGTTGGTCGCATTGAGTTGGTTGCCGGTAACGGCATCACTGCTGCCGTTGATCACTGCACCGTCTGCGACACCAGTGATCGTCCGCTTGCCTGCACTCTTGTTCTTCACGTCGAGCGTGGCACCGGCATTCTCGGCACCCAAACGAACGGCGCCCGTCGGCGACACCTGCATCACCAGCCCCTGAAGCTCGGTGACCTTGCCAAGTGCGGAGTTGGCAGACACGACTGCAGCCTTTGCGGACGTGTCAGCACTTCGCGCGGTCTGGTCGGTCGAATACAGCTGGGCACCGGTCACGGCCTCGGCGCTGCTGCTGCCAACCGCACCGGCCGCGAGCCCGGTGATCTTCCGGTTCGCATTGGACTTGTTACGCAGATCCAGCACGGCCCCGGTGTTCTCAGCGCCCAGACGCACGCTTCCGCCAACCGCGTCCTGACGGATCAAGCCCTCCATGACGCTGGTCTTACCCAGGGCCACGTCAGCTTTCACTAGCGCGTCACTCGCTGCCACGTTGGCAAGCTGCGCTGCGTCGTTCGCATCATGCGCCACCTGATCGGTAGCAAAAAGCTGCGCGCCCGTAACTGCCTCGGAACTATCCGAGGCCACCAAGCCAGCCTTGACGTTGACCAGCTTTCGCGTGCGTGACGAATCGCCAAACGAAACCTGATCGATGTCGAAGGTGCTCGCGTTCTCGCCCAGCGCAATGGATCCTTCGTGAATGGACTGAGCGCCATGACCGAAGGCCATGGATCCGCGCTTCTCCGCGCGCGTGCCATCGCCCAACGACACTGAGAACGTCCCCACCGCCACGGCGTTGTACCCCACCGCCACGCTACCGAGAGCGGAAGCATCAGCTCTGTTGCCCACGGCAGTACCAAAGAGCCCCGCAGACGATGAATTCTCACCAATGGACAGCGAGCGATCACCGCTGGAAACTGCGTTCCGCCCCACTGCCACCCCACCGAGACTGGCCCTCGCATAGTTGCCGATAGCCACGGCATTCTCCTTCTCCGCCTTGGCATAGCGCCCCAACTGCACGATTGAATCTTCCAGACCGGTGGAAGCGGCGGAAGCTGCGTGCTGAACGCTTGCGATACTCTGCGCCGTAGCAGCCTGCGCAACGTTGCGATCCATCGTAAGCAGCTGCCCAACCAATCTCCTGCCGCCACTATCGCCGTGCGCAGGACCACGTGTGGTGTCATCGATACACAGATTTACGCCCACGCCTACAGACAGCGCATAATCTTCAAGTGTGGAACAATGGGACGGTACCGGTGCGGCAATCGCCTCAGTGGCGGCTAGAAGCAACGCGCATGTGGCCAGTGAAGGCGCGCCCGCAAGACCACGAAGTTGTGATCGCTTTCCTCGCGGTGCCGACAGCTCACTGGCCACCACCCAACATTGCCGGGCGGCATTCCATATACGTCGATAGATACGATTCATTGAAACTCCTTAACAACTGAGGGAAGGATCAGCCCGCGCCGATGCGCCGGCTGGGAATGGGAGTGGACTCAGCCTGCCGAGGTGGTGACGGTCTGCACGTGCTCGCGGTAGCCGTCGCGGGTGAGGCGATAGCGCAGCTGCAAGGTGCTGCCAGGCTTGGGCTGGAAAGGAAGTTCCAGCGCGGCATCCGGGTACAGGCTGTGGGAGACATCGTGCGCGGTGCAGGCACCGGCACTGCTGCACTCAGCCACGCTGGTGATACCAACGCGCAGCGTGCCGGTGTTGTGGAGGCTGTTGCCTTGGAGGCGAAGCGCGACTTCGCCTTCTGTCGGCACCACGTTGACCAAGGCCCCCCAGACCAGGCTGACACCCACGTTCGCCTGTGACTCGCCCTCACCTTCATGCTCGATCTCTTCCGGGCCGCGCACGCCCTCAAAATAGATGCGGTAGGCGGTTTCTTTTTCCACGCTCTGCAGAGGGATCAGGCGGATCAGGCGATTGCCACCGCCTGACAGCGCAAACTTGCCGGGGGTGATGCTGATGGCGGCCTCGTGTGGCTCCACCACCACCTCCCGCTCGTTCTCACTTGCCGGGTTGTCGATGCGCCGCAGCGCAACCTGCACGTACTGCGGCTGGGTGGACTGCGAGTACACGCGGATCTGCGCACTCCGCTTGCCCTCGATCGAAGTGCGCATGGGATGGATGGTCAGGTTGGCCTGGGCCGGTAGTGCAACCAGCAGAACCAACGGCAGGAGGGAGAGGACAATCTTTTTCATGGGAGATTCCTTGGAAGAGATCAGGGGCGGGCCGAGGGCACGCGCAGTTCAACCTTCAGTTCGCCGGTATAGACGCCCTGTCGCTTGCTGCTGGAAGGGAACCGCGGCGTGAGCAGAGTCAACGGCGCGGGCACGCAGTACACCGGCTGGTCGAGCTTGGGCAGCTTGACCAGGCGCAGTGCGGTGCTGTCGACGCCGTTCAGTTGCTCCTCCACACCGTTGCGCATGCGCCGCCTGTTGCCGGCGTAGTCGAGCAGCACATCGAAGTCCACGCGCTCGCTCTCGTCACCGGCGGCATCCGGATGCCAGACCGAGAAGCCATCACCGCCGGGCGGGCGCGGACCGGCGTCGCGCACGGTAACGCCCAGGTACTCGCTGCTGGAGCCGACGCCGTCGTACAGGCACATATCGACGTCCTTGCGTCCGCCGATCATCCTGGCGACCGGGTCGTAGCGCAGATCCAGATTGACGTGGGCGTTGCCGTATTCGAAGGCTGGCAGGTAGATCGAGACGGCGTCGTAATCGGTGACCGTAAAGTCAAAGTTGAAGACGTAAGTGGCCAGGTACTCTGCGGGCGGGCGGCGAAGGCGGAGTTCGAGCCTGCCTTTCCAGTGCCCAGCAGTAAGTCGCTGCAGGTTTTGCTGACTTATAAGCAGGACTCCCCCCGTACCAACCGGTGGTATGCCGAAGCATGGAATCCCTGCAGATGAAGAGCTCGTCTGGATATCTGCCCAGTAGCCAGCTGAGCAGGCACCGCTTTGATCGACACGCTGAACACCCACAGAGATGTCAATATCTGACCGATGGCCGCTTCGCTGCTCAATAAACGACGTGGAGACTTTGCTCAATACACGCGTCGCCGTCGAGTGCGTATCCTCCACCGCACATCGCCCCGTCGCCGGATCACTTGCAGACACACAGGTCAGAAACAACGCTCCGTACTGCTTCGATGGATCAAGATGGTCATGCGCAATCAGCGTCTGCCGCGGCCACACCTGGATCTCTGCCGGTATCGCCGATCGATCCCAGGGCATCACCACATCCTGGGTGATCACACCCGACGGTGGATCCATCTGCGGCGGTCGCTGAGCAAGGGCCCGAGGCACCACCACAGCCAACGCACTTACCAGCATCCACATAAACACCACACGCCGTTTCATGGCGTTCCTCCTGTAGCAGCGGTCTGCGGTACAACCGCGATCAAGGCCTGCTCCTGCAGCAGCCGGGTCACCCGTGCCTGCTGGCGGATCTCCGCCGGCAGCTGCGCCACCGCAAGCGGCTCGCACTGCACCGCGCCCACTAGCAGCACCACGCTGCGGCGTTCGCGCACCTGCAGCGGGCACTGCAGCAGGCGGTCGTCCTGCAGCAGGTAGAGGGTCTTTTCCCTGCGCGGGAAATCGGCCACGAAGCCGCCGTTGGCGCTGGTGCCGGCAACCGGTGCGTTGAGAATGCGTGCGCCGCCCAGTGGCAGGCCGGCGACATCGCGGGCACTGCCGACGAAGGTGTAGGTCACCTCGATCGGCACCGGCATGCGAACCAGCCGACCCGGCGGCAGGAACAGCGGGCGCATGCCGGATACGCCGCTCACCCGCACCGAGGCGATGCCATCCACCGTGCTGGCATCCTGCAGGTCGGCATAGTGCGACTGGTAGGCCTGCAGCGGCATCAAGCGGCGCTCGCCCAGGTTCAGGCGCTGGCGGCGCGCCCCCCCCACCTGCAGTTCGGCAGCCACGCCACGCAGGTCGAAATCGTCGGTGTCATCCACCTGCACGGCCAGGCCCGCATCGGCGGTGGCCCCGCCGCCCCAGTAGAAACCGCGACGGCTCAGCGCGAAGCTGGAGGCATGGTTGGCGCTGTAGGAAAACTCGCTGCGTCCCGGCTGGCGATAGCCGCCGACGGTGATGCCGGTCTGGCCCCAGGGGTTCTGCAGCTGGCCGCCCACGGTCGCGCTGTAACGTTCATTGTTGGTGGCGCGCAGTTCGGCATTGGCTTCGCGGTAGGTGGCATCCACCTCCTGCCGCAGGCTCTGCGCCACGCTGTAGGTCACGTCCGGCCGCTGGTGTTCGGGTTGGCGCGCGTCCACGGCGTAGCGGCGCTGCGAGCTGCCACGCTCGCCGTTCTGCAGGCGGCTCAGGCTGAAGCTGATAAACACGCCCCTGTCGCGGCTGGAGGGCGTGTTGGTGTTGCCGTGGTTGTGCTGCTGCCATACGCCGGCACGGCTGGACACGCTGAACTCGCCCCAGCGGTCGGTACGGCTGTAGCTGGCCTGCCAGGTGCGGCTGCGCTGGGCTTCGCGGCGCGGGCGCAGCGGATCCGGCGGCAGCCATGGCAGCAGGCCCTCCAGGGGATCCTCGTCAAAGCCAGGCAACGCCTGTGCCGGGCGCCAGGTCTGGCGGCGCGTATAGCCCACGTAGGCACTGCCGCCCGCCAACGGCAGCGACATCGAGCCACTGAGCGAGTCGCTGCAGCCCAGGCGGTCCCGGCTGTCATCCTGGAAGCCGCAGGCATTGCCGCGCATGCGTTGCTGGTACAGATTCCACGAGGCACGCCGGCGGTACGACAGTTGATGCTGCTGGCCGCTGCTGCCATCACTGCCACGCAGCACGCTGAAGGCGCCGCGCAGATCCTGGGTCGCGAACTGGCGGCGCACGTCCAGGCGTAGTTCGCCATAGCTGAAACCGGCGATGTCGGCCACGCCTGCGGTCAGCGCCAGGTCGCGCGCCAGTGGAAAGCGGACACCTGCCTGCAGCACGCGCTCGCCGTCACCGCTGCGGCTGCGGCGCTCGTCGCGCTGCCCGCCCTGCACGAACCACTGCAGGCGCGTATCGGTCCAGTCACCGCCCTTGTCGAACGGTGCATCCTCACTGCGCACCAGCACGCCGTCTTCGTAGATGCGCAGGGTGACGCTGTAGCTGCCCATCGGGAAACTGCGGGTATCCAGCTGATTGACGCCGGCCTGCAGATAGAAGGTCTGCAGCAGCCGCTCGCCCTCGAAGGCATCCACGCGCGCATCGCGTGCCAGCAGCACGGTGAGCGGCGAGGCCTGCATCGCTCCGTCAGCGTCCACATAGGCGTACGTGGTGCCGGCACGCACACCACGGAAGCGGTCCAGCGGCAGCATTCCGAACGCAAAGGTGCCACCCTGGGTGCTGGACAGGTTGCGCCGGTCCATCAGGCCGATCTGCAGGTAGTGCTCCTGGCCGAGGTCGTGGCGGTAATACGCGCTGTCCAGCTGGAAATCGTCGCGGCTGCCGCTGCGGCGGTAGTGCTGACGGTTGTAGTTCCACTCACCTGCTACGTGCCCGTGCTTGAACAGGCCCAGCGTGCCCGCGCCCTGCGCACTCAAAGATTGATAATCGCGGCCGCCGCTGATGTTGACGGTCTGCCGGTGCAGCCAGGCGTTCTCTGCGTTGGCGGTGACGTTATGGAAACGATGCGCATCCGGTGTCTGCCCGGGGATCCACTGCTGGGCGATGAACACGCGCAGCACGCCTTCGCCTTCGTCATACAGTGCGTGCACAGACGCGGGATCTTCCGGCGGCGCCATGTAGCCGCAGCCGGCCGCAGCGCCGCCAAAACGGCAGGCCAGATGGCTGTTGCGGGGCATCGGCTTCGACAGCGCCGGCAGCAATGCGGCCTGCGCCTCGGTGGAAAGGCCCAAGGCCTGGGCCACGCGCTGCGGCTCCAGCAGCTGCACCTCATCCAGCGTCACCCGCACCGGCGACAGCCCCGCCGATTGGCCGAACAGGCTGACGTCCAGCTGCTCGGTCTGGCCTTCCACCAGATCTTCAAAGCCAGCGGGGACGCTGCGGGCGTGGGCCAGCGCTGGCGCCAACGCCAGAGCGAGCGCCAGCGCCAGCCGGGTCACGGCGGGTGCGGGAGAATTCATTCGGGGAAATCGCGTTGAAAGGCCGGCCCGTGCTGACGGGCCGGCGGGGTTGCTTAGGGGCTGGTGGCCTTCTGGGCCATGACGATGACGGCCATGCCGTCGTAATCACCAGCGACGATTTCGCCCTGGGTCGTCTGCTCAAGACTCAGCGGCAACATGATCGAACGGCCCTGGACGGCGCCATCGAAAATGTCGGTTGCTTTCAGATCCTGAGCGGCCGTGGTCAGCGTCATGCCGTTGAGGATCACGGACATCGGCACCGGCCTTGCGCCCGGATTGCCAAGAGTGGGCCGCAGCTCAAGATCGCTGCCCAGCTTCACTTCGATGTCCTTGCTTTCATCGTTGGAGAAGATACGGGTGTTTTCCTTCCACGGGCGCAGGCCGATGCCAGGCAGATAATCCAGCTGCACCGAGTCCGGCAGCGCGGACCCGTCTTCCTTCTGGAAGGCGAGCGTGGCATCGACGTTGGCGTAGACGCTGATGCGGGTTTCAACGGCGTGCGCAGACAGTGAAACGGTAGCCAGCGCTGCAGCGAGCGCGGCTTTCTTGATGATGGCGTTCATGGGGCGTGTCTCTCTCGGACAGGGAACGTGAAAGCTCCCCTCCCCTGAAAGAGGAGGGAAGCGCCGCCCGCGGAGGTGGTTGCGGGCGACGGAGAGAATGTTAGGAATCCATTGCCCCACAAACCATTCAAGCATTCCTAAAACGCTGAACCTTGATGAGAATTCTTGAAGTCGCTCAAGGTTTGCGAATTACTCAATATCTCTCAACCAGTTTTTGCAACATTTCCCATTGCTCCGCGCAAACACCATGAAACGCTCAATCCAGAATGGCTCAGGCCGCCTTTCGGCGGCCTGAGAGTTCACGCGCTACGCAATCATCAGAAGAAGATCGCGTACAGGATCAGCAGCGGGATCGGAACGCCCAGCAGCCATAGCAGCAACATCTTCATATCCGTTCTCCTGAAGCAATAGGAATTACAGGTCGCGGCGACGGCCGCCCCAGGTGGCGCTGAGGCTGGCGAAGAAGGCGCCGATCAGCAGGGTGATGAACAGCCACAGTGCGGCGTACGCAGTTGCCTTGCGTGCATCGTCGGCGGCCTGCTTGGCCGTGGTCTTGGCCTTCTCCAGCGCTGCACGCATGCGTGTCTGCACGTCGGTCACGCGGGCCTGCGCTTCGGCTTCACTCATGCCGGTTTCGCGGGCAATCAGCTGCGACAGGTACTGGGTATCGGCCGGGTCCAGGCCATCGCCCTGCAGGCTGTTGACGATGATGCGGTTTACTTCCGCACGCATCTCGCGACGATCGCCACCAGGGCCACCCGCCATCGGGCGCGGCGGCGGCGTCATGCCGGCCGGACGCGGACCCGCGTTCGGTGCGGCCGGCGGCGGCGGTGCTGCCGGGTCGTTCATCGCGCCCGGTGCCGGCGGCGTGCCTGCCTCCGGTGCGCCCGGGGCCGGGCGAGGCGCGCTGCGGAACAGCGAATCGACCCAGTAGTTGAGGTCGCCTTCCTGCGCATTGCCTGCAGCGGCGGTACCTGCTGCTGCCGTGACAACGCCTGCCGTCGACGCGGCTGCACCTGCCGTGGCACCGGCGACCTTGGCGCCCGCTCCCAGCACGCCACCGATGGCCGAGGTCAGCAGGCCGGCGGTGAGCAGCGTGGCCACCGCCCACGACACGAAGCCATGCGCGGTGTCGCGGAAGTAGGTTTCATCGCTGTGGATCAGCGTCCACTTGGTACGCAGGCGACCGGCCAGGTAGCCACCCAGGCCCGAGGCGGCCAGCGCGGTGAAGGTGAGCCAGGCGATGCTGGACCAGCCGAAGGTTTCCTTGCTGACACCTTCAAACGACCACGGCGACACCGATGACAGGCCGAGACCGACACCAAGGATCAGCAGGATGAGGGACAGTGCGGCGGCGGCGACGGCACCGGCAAAGATCGCGCCCCAGGACACCGCGCTTTCGCTGGCGGGCGGAACGATGGGGGCGGTGACGACGGTGGCAACGTCGGGGCCGAGCGGTCCGCGCTCGGGTGGATCAAATCGGGTACTCATCGGGATGGACGCTCCATTTCAAGGGCTGCGAATGCAGATGGCGTCCTGAGGCTGCGCGAGCCGTTGTGAAGCGGATGAGACCCTTGAATCACGCGGTCTTGGCGCGGTGGTGGTTCAACGCCCGTTGAGCTCGGTAGATCCACGCGATGCGTGGAGGGTTTCCGCGGGATGCGTGCCAACCAAGGTTGGCACCTACCAAATCGGGGGCGCCAGTAGATCCACGCCATGCGTGGATGGTTTGCGCGGGATGCGTGCCAACCAAGGTTGGCACCTACCGAAGCGGGGGGCGCCAGTAGATCTGATCTGGCTCCCTGAAAACGGACGCCATGAAGCCGTGTCAGGCGGCAGCCCGGAG
>NZ_JAOEDV010000011.1:0-91788 GCF_029837545.1 Stenotrophomonas sp. GD04024
CAGCCTCCGCCACCTACGACAATTCCTGGGTTTGGTAGAGCCGGCCGCTGGCCGGCTGCACACGTGTGCGATCGCGAGGTTGCCGGCCGGCGGCCGGCACGACCATCCTCCCACCTACGACCAATAGGTGGCTGACAGCCCGCACCCCACCGCCCAGAATCGGTCCATCGAACCTGGGAGGGTAGGCGATGGCCTCGACGGCAGCAGTACAGGACGGCTGGATGGCGCGCGCTGCATTGCGCTCGGCCGCCTGGGCGGAAAAGTGGTTCCCCGATGCGTATGTGTTCGCGGTGCTGGGCGTGGTCATCGTTGCGCTGGCCGCGATGGGCTTCGGCTCGACCCCGCAGGCTACCGCCAGCGCCTTCGGTGACGGCTTCTGGAGCCTGATTCCCTTCACCATGCAGATGGCCTTCGTGGTCATCGGTGGCTATGCCGTGGCCACTGCGCCGGTGGTCGCGCGCTTCATCGACTTCCTCGCCCGGGTGCCACGCACCGGCCGTGGCGCGGTGGTGTACGTGGGCCTGGTCAGCATGCTGGCCTCGCTGCTCAGCTGGGGCTTCTCGCTGGTGTTCGGCGGCCTGCTGGTGCGGGCGCTGGCGCGCCGTACCGAGCTGCGCATGGACTACCGCGCGGCCGGTGCGTCGGCCTATCTCGGCCTGGGGGCGGTGTGGGCGATGGGGTTGAGTTCGTCGGCCGCGCAGCTGCAGGCCAACCCGGCCAGCATGCCGCCGGGGCTGGTGGAGATCACCGGCGTATTGCCGTTCACCGAAACCATCTTCCTGTGGCAGTCGATTGCGCTGACCGCGGTACTGATCCTGGTCTCGCTGCTGATCGCCTGGTTGACCGCGCCGGCCGCCGGCAGCGCCCGCACCGCCGAGGATTTCCCCGGTGCCGCGCAGGCCGAGCCGGAACCGCTGCAGCGACGCACGCGTCCTGGCGAATGGCTGGAGTACAGCCCGCTGCTGACCGTGCTGCTCTCGCTGCTGGCGTTCGGCTGGCTGTTCAACGAGTTCGCCAACAAGCCGGTGGTCACCGCCATCGCCAACCTCAACACCTACAACTTCCTGTTCATCTCGTTGGGCCTGCTGCTGCACTGGCGGCCGCGCAGTTTCCTCAACGCGGTGGCCAAGGCGGTACCGAGCACCACCGGCGTGCTGATCCAGTTCCCGCTGTACGGCGGCATCGCCATGATCCTGACCCACGCTGCCGGCGGTGACGGGCAGACGCTGGCGCACCGGTTGTCGAGCCTCTTCGTGCACGTGGCCAGCACCGATACCTTCGCGCTGGTGATGGGCGTCTATTCGGCGGTGCTGGGCTTCTTCGTGCCGTCCGGCGGTGGCAAGTGGATCATCGAGGCGCCGTACGTGATGCAGGCCGCCAACGAACTGAAGGCGCACCTGGGCTGGGCGGTACAGGTCTACAACGCGGCCGAAGCGCTGCCGAACCTGATCAATCCGTTCTGGATGCTGCCGCTGCTGGGCGTGCTCGGCCTGAAAGCACGCGACATCGTCGGCTTCACCTTCATCCAGCTGCTGGTGCACATCCCGCTGGTGCTGGGCCTGCTGTGGCTGCTGGGCATGACCCTGGCGTATGTGCCGCCGGTGATGCCTTGAATCCGGCGCGGGTGTCCCTGCAGCAGGGCACACCCGCCACGTTCAGCGCGCGTTCCGGGCCGCGGCAGCCATGAATGCGCGCTGCCCCGACGCTGGCATGAGCACATGCCGAACCCGCATGAATCCTTCATGGGCTTGTGCTGCAAGGGCCTTGGCGTGTTCATTCACGCGCGTACACACAGGTGTAGCCGCCCACGCACGCGTGATTAACCAATCGCTGCAGACGATGGCCCTGTCCACCGCATTTCGCGCGTGGCTTTCGGAGAACGGACATGGCACAGCAGAACCAGAACCCGAACCAGAAGCAGCCGGGCCAGCAGAACCAGCAGGATCGGCAGCAGGGTCGTCGTGACCAGCAGCAACAGCAGCAACAGGATCAGCAGCGCAAAGAACGCAACCAGCAGCAGGGCGGCCACGACGAAGAAGAATGACCACGCGCGGTACGCGGCGTGACCGGTGAAGCCCCGCCTCGTGCGGGGCTTCGCTTATTCCAGCACGCCGATACGCTGCAGCACCGGCGCGGCCGACATGTCGTTGGGGTTGGTGCCGGGCTGGTCCTGCGGAACCTGCATGCCCATGCCGTGGTACAGGTCCACCCAGTGCTGGGCGATCTTCCCGGTCTGCGGATTGCGGAAGTTCATCGGCTGCAGCGCGAACACGTGATGCGCGCGGAAGGCGCGTTCGATGAAGTCCGAGCAGTAGTAGCTGTCCTCATTCAACACGTATGACGTGTTGTACGGCTTGCCGAGCATGGTGCGTGCGGTGGCGACCGCATCCTTGATGGCCGCCTGCTGCGGCGCACGCAGTCGATAGACCACGATCTGCCGATGCTTGGCCCGAGCGTCCTGGCGGAACGCGGACAGCGACTGCCGGCGCGATCCCTTCTCGTCGGCGTGCAGTACCTCCCACCCCTTCGGCGCGGAAGCGACCAGCGCGACGTGATCGAAGCTGGGCGCGCCCTGCTTGCCGGTGGCATCGTCGATGGCCGCGCTGAGGCCGCTGCGGCCGGCGGTCACGAACAGCAGGTCGCCTTCGCGGACATCGACGGCCATTGCCACGGCCGGCCATAGGGCGGGCAGCAGCAGGCCGATCAGGAACAGGAAGCGATGCATGGAATTCCCGGACAGGCAGAATGCAGCGATTGTAGGGGGCGCGGTAGCATGGGGCGACCCAACCGGATTCAGGATGAGCCCATGCGTCGATACCGTTCTGCCGCAGTGCTGACGCTGGCCTGTGGCGTGGCGCTGGTTGCCTGCACGCCCGAGCCGCCGCCAACGCCCACGGAAACCGCACCGGCCGCGCCCGCGCCGACATCCACGGCCGCAGCGGTTCAACCTGCGCCGGCGCCGGCCAGTGCTGAATGCCCTTATCCGCAGTTCGATGCGTTCCTGAAGCACTTCGGCCACGAGATCGCGCTGCAGGAAAAGGCCACCGCCGACCCATTGCTGGACAGCTACATCGATGCCGAGGCCGAGCCGGAACCGCGCAAGGTCGAAAGCCGCCTGGCACTGGCCGACGTCGAGTGGCCGGTGATGCCTGATCCCGCCGCGCTGGCCGGGCAGGGGCGCGAGATGCAGGTCAGTGCGCTGGCCGATGGCCAGCGCCAGGTGCAGATCCGCACGCCGGACAGCAGCGACCAGCAGACCTACACCTTCGCGCAGGCGCCGTGCTGGACGCTGGTCAAGCGCGAGGACGAGTCGATCTGAAGGACGCCTGATCCGGCACAGGCGCGGGGCGGCAGCGGCTGCTAGGCTCAAGGCCTGGTCCAGGCAGGGAGACGCCGATGCAGGCTCGCAGGATGCGCACTACCGCAGTCGTTGCCGTGATTCTGGCGATGGCCCCTCTTGCCGGTATCCGGGCGGAATCGCTGCAGGCCGATGATCGTGCCTGCTTCGCCGATGCGGCGGCCGAGCAGCGCGCGCGTGATGCGCTGGAGAAGCAGCTGGAGGCCCTGCAGCATGCGGCCGGCATTGCGCCCGCGCAACGTTTCCAGCAGGCCGAGGCCATGCAGGCACAGTGCCTGCGCCATCATGCCTACCTGCACCTGCAGGCCGCCCGCAACGCGCGCGACCGCCGACCGGCACAGGCGCTGGACCAGGTGATGGGGCTGTGCAGCCGCATCGCCCGAACTGCTCGCGCTGCACTGCGTGAGGTGCCCGTTGACGCCGAGTGGACAGCACCGTATGCGTTCCTGCGCGCGCGTGCACTGAAGGAAGCCGCCGTCCCGGCCGATGCCGCGCTGGATGAGGCGGTGGACGCCCTGGCTGATCCGGCGCTGGACAGCTTCGCGCGCCTGCGTGGGCAGATCCTGCGCAGCGCCGAGTACCCGCAGATCGAGCGCGATGGACGGCACTGGGATACCGGGCACGACAAGCAGGCGCTGGCCCGGCATCCGGACCGCGCGCTGCGCGAGGCCGGTTGGAAGGGCTACTGGCAAGGTCTTCAATCACGCCGGGAGCCGATGGCCTCGGTACTGCTGGGGCTGGTGCAGGTGAACGATGCCGCCGCACGCCTGCAGGGCGATGGCTCGGCCCCGGCGCGTGGTTACCAGCGCATGGGCCTGGATACATCGGCGGTGGATGCGACGTTGCTGGCAATCGAACATCATGCTGGCGATCGGCGTGGCTACCAGAACATGCTGCTGCGCCACGCCGCGCGCTCGGGCATCGATGCGCCGCAGCTCTGGGATACCACGGTGCCCGATGCCGGATACACCCCGCCGGTGCTGGCGCTGCCGCAGCTGCGCGACACCGCCGCCAATGCCATGCAGCACCTGGGCCCGGCGTATGTTGGCGAGCTGCGCGCGCTGCTCGATCCGGCCAACCGGCGCATGGACCTGGCCACCGAGCGCGGTGACCGCAGCCTGGATGCCTTCCCGGTGAGCGCACCTGGCGTACCGGCAATGCTGTTCGTCGGCGTGCGCAGCGGCGAGCTGGAGAGCGATGTCGAGATCGCGCACGAAGCCGGTCACGCGCTGCATGGCGAGTGGATGCAGCGTGGCCATGCGTCGCCGCTGCAGCGCAATGGCAGCCAATGGCTGACCGAGGCGTTCGCCATCTACAACGAACTGCGCTTCCGCGACCAGCTGTACCAGCAGGCGCAGGACCCGCGGGCCAAGGCCTACTACCTGAAGTCGCTGCTGGACGACATGGTGCTGCAGCTGTTCACCTCGTCCGAGGAGGCGCAGCTGGAGCAGTCGATCTACCGCGGCGTGGCCGACAACACGCTGGGTACCGCCGATGACCTAGATGCGCTGACCGGCCAGGTGCTGGCGCGCTTCGGCCAGGATCCGGAGCACTATCCGCAGCTGCGCAACAGCTGGATCGGCAAGCGCCTGATGTATGACGACCCGAACTATCTGGTGAACTACCTGTATGCAGGGCTGTTGGCCGTGCAGCTCTACGTGCAGGACCAGCGCGACCCTGAGCGGTTCGGCCAGCGCTATCTGGCCGTGCTGGGCGAAGGCTTTGATCGCGCGCCGAACGAGCAGGTGGCACAGCTGCTGGGGCAGGCGCCGGATTGGCCGGCCCTGGTGGATGCCGATCTGCAGGTGTTCAACCAGTTGGCCGCACAGCTGCGGGCATTGCATGCGCGGATCGAGCAGGGGCAGGGCGCATGAGCGGGCTGCGCGCGGTCAGGCGGACCTGGGCCACGGTAGGGCTGTTGCTGCTGTGCCTGTTGCCGATGATGGCGATGGCCGCCGTGGCGGTGCCGGCGCTGGATGATCCGGTGGTGGACACCGCCCATGCGCTGTCGGCAGACACCCGCAACGCGCTGCGCACGCAGGCGCTACAGCTGCAGGCGCGTACCGGCGCGCAGTTGCAGGTGCTGGTGGTCGACCAGGTTGGCGACGAGGGCATCGAAGCCTATGCACAGCGGGTGTTCGAGCAATGGCAGCTGGGCCGCGCCGGTGTCGATGATGGCGTGCTGCTGCTGGTGGCCGTGCAGGACCGCCGCGTGCGCCTCCAGACCGGCTATGGCCTGGAAGGTGCGATTCCCGATGCCTATGCCGCACGCATCATCGACAAGGCGATCGTGCCGCGCTTCCGCGAGGGCGACCTCGACCAGGGGCTGCTGGATGGAACGAAGGTCGTGGTCGCGCTGATTGATGGCGAGGCGTTGCCGGGCTGGGAAGACCCGTCGGCACGCAACGTGCTGCCGCCGGACTGGCGCAGCGCGGATTCGGTGGTTGCCCTGTCGCTGCTGGCCGGCTTCCTCGCCGGGCTGTGGCGGTCGCCGCCCTCGCGGCCCGAGGCAAGGACGCCGGACGACTTCGCGCGCAGGCATCGCCAGCGCCGGCGCGGAACATCGCGTGCGGCCGCCACGCCGCAGACACGACCGAAGCGGTTACCGGCCTGGGGCCGCCCGGTGCTGGTGACTGCGGTGATCGCCGCCGGTGTGCTGGCGGCGGCGCTGTGGGCACCCCGCCAGGCAATGGCGGCGCTCTGCTTCGTGCTGGCGCTGTGCGTACCCGTGGCGAGCCTGCTCGGCTGGTGCTGGCGCCGCAGCCGGGGCCTGCGCGTTGTATTGCTGGGCCTGCTCGGGGCCAATGGGGTGTTCTTCGGGGTGATGCTGCTGCGGGGCCAGTTGCCGCCCAGCCTGGCCCTGCACGTGTTGCTGGACCTGGCCGTGGGTATTGCCGCGATGCTGGTGCTTTTCATCGTACAGGCCGGCCGCGCGCGCTGGCACAAGGATCGCGGCAGCTTCGCGGTACGGTTCACGGTGTTGTTGCTGCTGAGCGCCGGCTACGCACTCTTCGCACTGCTGGCCATCGATCGGGCCGAGCCGGCGGCGCGCCTTGCGGCGACGATCGGGTGGAGTGCGGGCACGCTGGTGCTGTACTTCGTGTGGATCTTCACCCTGCTGCCGGCTGACAGGGCACGCGGCGGCCTGCGCTCATCCGGTGGCTCTCGCAGCGCGTCCAGCAGTGCGTCGTCACGTTCATCCTCGAGCAGTTCCAGCGATTGGTCCGGTGGCGGCGGGCGCAGCGGCGGCGGTGGCGCGTCGGGCAGCTGGTAGTTCAGGCAGCCTGCACCCGCCACCCCAGCGAAGCGTCTTCCACAACACCCGCGCCGCCTACATCGCCGACCTGCAGCTGCAGGCCCTGCGCGTTGGGCAGATCCTTCTGCTCGGGGAACCAGCGGCGATCGGCCGCCACCACGATCAGCAGGCCCTCGTCGTCGCCCATCGGCGCGAACTGCGGCGACGGCGGGCTGATCGGCTGCAGGCCGAAGCGCTGGCTGGCCTGCTCGCGCACGCTGTCGACATCGTGGCTGGGCAGGCCGACTTCGCTGAGGCAGGTCAGCTCGCCGCCGTGGAAAGCGCCTTGGCGCGTGCTGCCCGGCAGGCGGCGGCGTCCGATCAGTTCCAGGATCAGGCCATCGGGACCGGTGAAGTACACCGACTGCGATTGCCAGCTGCTTTCCAGCGCGAAGTAGTCCAGTCCGGCTGGATTGCGCTGCAAGGGGGTGCGCTCGCGCAGCCACGCCATCGCCTCGCCGAAGCGGTTGTCGGGCACGTTGAAGGCCAGGTGCACGCCGCCGACCGGGTGATCAGCGGCGGGCTGCAGTTCGATCGTGCTCCAGCCAACGTGCACGTGGTTGCCGACCACGCGCTGCTGCAGCACGTCGTGGAAGTACGCGGCGACGGTGGCCACGTCGGACACCGGCAGGGTCAGGTGGAGCAGGCGCATGATCGATCCTCCGTGGAGCGCATGCGCCGAGTTTAATCCTGCGGGGATTGCGCACGCGTCACCGTAGACGCAACGGTTCGTTATCCTGCGGCTCACGCAGCGCAGCATCGAAAAACTCCGTCGCTGCATCCACCGTGCGCTGGTGGGTTCCCGCCCTTGACGTCGCAGCGGTGCACAGGTCCGGTAGCCGCTGCACGCCGGCAGCCGTACATGTGGACAGGAAATCGTAGTGGCCGACATCCGCCAGGCGCAGCAACGTCGCACCCGGAATCAATGCCTGTGCAGCTTCGCCATTGCTCGCCGGCGGGGCAACCTTGTCAGCATCGCCCAGCACGATCGACACCGGCAGCTGCAACGAGGACAGCTGCCCGGGCGCGAACGCCTGTACGATCGCGGGCGCCAGCAGGAACACCGCGCGCACGCCGGGAAGGGCGCGCGCGTCGTCAGAGTGGGAGATCCAGGGGGCCAGTGCAGGTGAGGCCGCGGCGGCCAGGCGCGCTTCCATCGTGTGCGTGGCGGCCTCCTGCTGCGGCCGGCAGACGCCATCATCCGGATGAGCACGGCAGAACGCCAGCAACCGCTGCAGGTCGGGGCGTGCACCCGCAGCCAGCAGCGCTGTATAGCCACCGGCCGAGAATCCGGCCACGCCCAAGCGGCTGTGATCGACGTGTGCGCCGAGAACCGGGTCGGCCTGTACCGCCGCCAGCGCGGCGCGCAGATCATCCGCGCGCAGCCAGCTGAGCACGCTGCCAGGCAGGGTCATCGCGTCTGCGCCGTTGTTGCCGGGATGATCGACCGCGATTACCAGATACCCGGCGCGCGCCAGCGCCGTGCCCAGCCAGCCCATCATGCGCGCGCTGCCGCCATTTCCATGCGAGAGCAGCAGGGTGGGCAGACGCTTGCCTGCGACCGGTGCATCCAGCGCTGCACGTCCGACGTCGAACAGGGGCGCATCGGGCGGGCCGATGGTCAACGCGGTTTCGCGGCTGCCGGCCTGTGCCGGATACCAGACCGTGTAGCGCAGCGCGTCGCGGTGCTGCACATCGCGCACCGCGGCGCTGTCCACCGTCGTGGTGCCGTGGCGCTCGCCGGCCAACCCGGTTTCGTCGGCGGCGGTGACGCTCGCCAGGCCGATCAGGATCATTCCCAGCACAGTGGCCTTCATGCGCATCTTCAACTCCATGTCAGCGAGGGCGTTGGTCCACCGGCAACCAGATTTCCACACCGCCATTGCCGGTGTGCTCATCGAAGCGGGTGTCGTAGCGCTCCAGGTCCGGCGCATCGGCCAGGCTCAGGCCCGAGCGGGGAAGGTAGTGGTCCAGCAGCCAGAACCAGGTGGAGCGGATGCTGGAGATGTGCCCGCCGTGCCAGGCCACCAGATAGCGACGCGCCGGTACCGCCACGCGTTGCCAATGTGCGGGCACAGTCGAAAGCGCGCTGGCCGGCAGTGCCGCGATGTAGTCGAATCCGCCGTCGTCATCGCTGTTGCAGCATACGCCGAAACTGATCGGCGCCGGCGCCGGCCATTCGCGGTTGAGCTGCGCCCATTGCCCGGGAATCGCACCGCCACTGTCACGGGTGTGACGCATGCCGATGCCGGCAACCTGGAAGGCGGGAGTGTCGAGCAGGTGCGGGGCTTCCGTGCAGGCAGCCGGCGCATCGTCCACGCGGATCGCCTGCACCAGTGCCACGCCATCGATGCCGTGTTCGCGCACCTGCTCCGGCGTCTGCCCGAACTGTTCGCAGAAGGCACGGGTGAACGCGGCATGGGTGGTGTAGCCCGCCGACAGTGCCACCGGCAGGATGTCACCCGCACCCTCGGCCAGTCGCTGCGCGGCGGCGCTCAGGCGCCGTCCTCGCAGGTAGCGCACCACCGAGGTGCCGGTGCGGGCCTGGAACAGGCGTGACAGGTGGAACGGCGAAAGCCCGGCCGCCGCTGCGATATCGGCCAGAGCCAGTGGTGAATCCGCGTGGGTTTCGATGTACCACAATGCCTTGCCTGCCGCGCTCATCCCGCCGTTCCCAGAAGCCGATGCCAGGCACAGTAGCTGATCGGGCGGCACGGCGTTTAGCAGTTCTTGCGCTGCCGGGGCTTTGCCGCTTCCTGCGTACCGGCCACAATGCGCGCTTCATGGACGAGATCAGGAGCGGGATGATGCGAACGACGGCGTGGGATGCCCGGCCAGTGGAGCCCGGCCGATGATCGAGATGATCGAAATGCTGCTCATGCTCTGGGTACTGCCCAGTCTGCTGACCCTGGCGCTGCTGCTGCTGATGTTGTTCGGCGCACCACGGTGGCGCGGCAATCCCTGGGTGTACCGCGCCGGCTTCGCGTTGCTGGGCGCGTGCCTGACACCGACATTGTTTGCGGCTGGTCACGGTGGGTTGCCGTGCGCGACCATCGGCGGGCTGGTGATGATACTGACGCAGCTGCAGTGGATCGGCGATCTGCAGGCCGACGTCATGGGCATCGGGATTCGCAACAGGGGCATCTGGATCATGTCCACCCCCGCCCTGGTGGTGTTCGCCGCCCTGATGTTCGTTCCGCTGCGAACGGCGCGGCCGGCCCGCTTCGGCTTTGGCGACGACGGCAACGGCAACGGCTAGCCCCGTATACGCGGGGATTGGACGTCGGGCGGTGATGGGGTGTGGTAGGGGCCAACCTGGGTTGTCGCATCAAGCTGTCGTACTCACGTCATGGCTCCTTCACACATCGCGCCGAGACTGCGCGCCTTGTCCAGCCCTGTTGTGCCTGCGCAGGTGCTGGCCCTGTCGTGCCTTTCCGGAGCCCTGCCGTGCATCGTTCGAAGCTTTCGCGTTCCATCCTCCTTGCCCTTTCCATGGCCAGCGCAGGAGGCGCGATCGCAGCGGAGGCCGATGCGGTCGATGCCTCGGCAGGCAGCCGCGCGGCGCCCACCCAGCTCGATGCGATGCTGGTCACCGGCACCCGCGCCTCCAACCGCACCCAGTTCGAAACGCTGGCGCCGGTGGATGTATTCACCAAGGAAGACATCAAGTCGGTTGAATCCACCGACCTGAAGGACGTGCTGGCCCAGCTGGTGCCGTCGTTCGTGGTGCAGCGACTGCCGATGGCCGACGGCCAGGTGTTCGTGCGCCCGGCCACCCTGCGTGGCCTGTCGCCGGACCAGACGCTGGTACTGGTCAACGGCCGCCGTTTCCACCGCAGCGCGTTGCTGGGCAACCGTGGTGCGCAGGCGGCCGACCTGGCGCAGATTCCGACCAGTGCGATCAAGCGCATCGAAGTGCTGCGCGATGGTGCCTCGGCGCAGTACGGCTCGGACGCCATCGCCGGCGTCATCAACATCATTCTCGAGGATGGTCCCGGTACCGAGATCACCGCCGGCTATTCGCAGTATGCGCAGGGCGACGGTGCCTCGCGCGACTTCAGTGCGCGCACCGGCTGGTCGCTGGGTGACTACGGCAGCCTGGTGCTGTTCGCCGAATCGTCCAATTCCGACGCCACCTCGCGTACCCGCCAGCGTCCCGATGCCATCGCCTTCCAGGCCGCGCATCCGGACCTGGACGTGCCCAACCCGGTACAGCGCTGGGGCCAGCCGGACCTTGAAAGCCGCCGCATCGGCTTCAACGTGAAGGCCAACGCCAGCGACACGCTGGAGTTCTATGCCTTCGGCCTGTACAGCCACAGCGACGGCGTCAGCGATTTCAACTGGCGCAACCCCGATACCACCACCGGCGCCTACCGTACGACCACGATCTTCCCCGGCTGGAACCTGCGCTCGATCTATCCGGTGGGCTTCAGCCCGCAGTACGGCAACACGCAGAACGACCTGCAGCTGGTGGGTGGCCTGCGCGGCGAGATCACGCCCAAGCTGCGTTGGGATGTCAGCACGTCGTATGGCCGCAACGCCATCGACTACAGCCTGAAGAACTCGATCAATGCCTCGCTCGGCCCGGCCAGCCCGACCGCGTTCGATCTCGGCCGCCTGACCCAGACCGAGAAGAACGCCAACGCCGACTTCAACTACGAGTGGGACGTGGCCGCGCTGGCCAAGCCGATCAACGTCGCCTTCGGTGGCGAGTTCCGCCAGGAGACCTACCAGGTGCGCGCCGGTGATCCAGCGTCGTACGCGGTCGGCCCGGGTGCAGCTGCTGGCCTGGAGGCCAATTCCAACGGCGCACCGGGCTTCTCGGCCAGCCAGGCCGGGCAGTGGAGCCAGCGCAGCAAGGCCGCCTATGTGGATATGGAGGTGCCGCTGGGCGAGCGCTGGAGCATCGGCGCGGCCAGTCGCTATGAAGACTTCTCCAGCTTCGGCAGCACGCTGGACGGCAAGCTCTCGGCGCGCCTTGCGATCACCCCGGACGTGGCCCTGCGCGGTACCGTGTCCACCGGCTTCCGTGCACCGACCCCGGCGCAGCTCAACACCACCAGCACCACGCAGGGCCTGGACACGCGCACGCTGCAGATCTTCACCAGCGGCCGCCTGTCGCCGAACGATCCGCTGGCCCAGCTGCTCGGTGCCAGGCCGCTCAAGCCGGAGGAATCGCGTACCGCGTCGCTGGGCCTGACCTGGCGCACCGACCTGGGCCTGTCCGGCTCGGTGGATGTGTACCAGATCAAGCTCACCGACCGCTTCAGCCAGTCGGCCAGCTTCGCCATTCCGGCCGGCACGCCCAATCCGCTGGGTTATACCTCGGTGAACTATTTCACCAACGACTTCGACACCACCACCACCGGCGTGGACGTGGTCGGCAACTACCTGCGCGACCTCGGCGCGGGCCGCATGACGCTGACCCTGGCCTACAACTACAACCGCACCCGCGTGGACAACGGCAGCACTTCGGTGGCCACCAACGAGACCCAGCGCGTGCTGTTCGAAGACCGCCTGCCCGAACACAAGGGCAGCCTGACCGGCAGCTGGGACATCGGCGCCTGGTCGCTGATGGCGCGCATGCGCTACTACGGCGCCTGGACCGACTCCAGCGGAAATGCAGTGGGCGACATCTACCAGCGTTTCGGCGCGATGAGCTTCCTCGACCTGGCCGTGGGCTATCGCATCAACGAACACCACAGCCTGCGCGTGGGCGCCGACAACGTGTTCGACCGCTATCCGGATGAGGCCACCTTCCAGGCCAGCCGTGGCCTGGTCTACTCGCGCAACGCGCCGTACGACACCGATGGTGCCAACCTGTACGCGCAGTATCGGTTGAGCTTCTGATGGACCGTACCCGTCGTTCCCTGCTATGCGCCGGCACGTTGCTGCCGGCCGCCGCTGTGCTGCCTTCACTGCCTGCCCGGGCGGCCGCGCGCTACGCTGGCCCGATGCAGATACTCGCGAAGACCGTGGCAGCGGAGACGCTGGCCCACGATGAAACCTACTGGTCCGCGGTGGCCAGCCACTTCGACATCACCGACGAAGTGAACCACCTGGAGAACGGCTACTGGGGTGCGATGGGGCGCGAGACGCTGGCCAGCTACCAGCGCCACACCGCCGAGGTGAACCGTGGCAACGCCTGGTACGGTCGCCGCGAATTCCCGGCGCAGTACATGGCGGTGCATCGGCAGGTGGCCGAACTGCTGGGCGTGGGGGCCGACGAGATCGCGCTGACCCGCGGCGCCACCGAGGCGATGCTGGCCCTGATCGGCGGCTACAACCGCCTGCAGCCCGGTGACCAGGTGCTGTACTCCGACATCGACTACGACAGCATGATCGGCGCGATGCGCTGGCTGCAGCAGCGTCGCGGCGTGCAGGTGGAGCGCATCGCACTGCCGGCAGTGCCGGACCACGCGCAGATCCTGCAGGCCTACGAGGCCGCGTTCGCGCGCCTGCCGCGGCTGAAGCTGGTGCTGCTGACCCAGGTCAGCCATCGCCACGGGCTGGTGCTGCCGGTGGCGGAGATCGCCGAGCGTGCGCGGGCGCGCGGCATCGATGTGATCGTCGATGCGGCGCACGGCTTCGGCCAGATCGACTATGTGGTGCCGCAGCTGAAGGCCGACTTCGTCGGCATCAACCTGCACAAATGGATCGGTGCACCGGTCGGCGTTGGCGCGATGTACGTGCGCAAGGGCCGCGTGGCGGATCTGGACCCGTACATGGGCGAGACCGACGATGGCCGCGTGGGCAGCCGGGTGCACACCGGCACGGTCAACTTCGCCGCCTACCTGGCACTGCCGGAAGCGATCGCATTGCACCAGCGCATCGGTGCGGCCAACAAGCAGGCGCGCCTGTGCTACCTGCGCGAGCGCTGGACCGTGCCGGCACGGCAGATGGCACATATCGAAGTGCTGTCCTCGCCGGACCCGGCGCTGGCCAGTGCGCTGGCCAGCTTCCGTCTGCGCGGGCGCACCAGCACGGCCGACAACATCGCGCTGCAGAAGCGCCTGCTGGATGAGCATCGGGTGTTCACCACGCACCGCGACGGGCTTGATTCCGGCGCCTGCGTACGGGTGACGCCGTCAGTGTTCACCCGGCCGGAGCAGATGGATGCATTGGTGAAGGCTTTGGCGGCATTGGGGTAGTGCCGGCCGCTGGCCGGCAACCTCATGATCCGTGCACGCCGTTGCTGGCCAGCGGCCGGCACTACCAGGCCTACCGCTCGATTGCCGGCAACGCATCGGACAAAAACAAACGGTCAATCCGCCGCAGCGCACTTTCCAGTTGCCGGCGGTCCGCCGCCAGCCCCAGTGACAGCCGCACGCCGTTCTGATGCAGCACCCCGGGCGGGCAGAATGCCGATGACGGTGCAATGGCCAGCCCCTGCAGCTGCGCGGTGCGTACCAAGGTGGCATCGGTCCACGGCGCCGGCACCCGGCACCAGGCATGCAGGCCCTCGGCGCGCTGCAGCAGCGACGGTGCCAGCAGATAGCGCGCCATGCGCATGCGCTCGCGCGCCTCGCTGCGTACCTGCGCCAGCAACGATTGCGCCGAGCCATCCAGCAGCAACTGGCTGGCCAGCGCCGACACCAGCGGATGACCCATCAAGCGGGTCGCCCGCAGCGCGGCCGTCATCGACTCGGCATGCTCCGCATCCGGGCATTGCACGAACGCGGTTCGCAGGCCGGGGCTGATCACCTTCGACAGCGTGGCCACGTAGAACACCTGGCGCGGGGCCAGGGTTGCCAGTGGTGTCGGCGCGTCCTCGGCGAGGTGCCAGTACGGATCGTCTTCGATCGCCAGCAGGCCTTCGCTTTCCAGTACGCGCGCCAGCGCTTCGCGCCGCTGCAGTGGCAGGGTCAGCGCCGTCGGGTTCTGGCAGGTCGGATTGAGATAGACCAGCCGCGCGCCGCTTTCGCGAGCCTGCCGGGCCAGTGCCTCGGGGCACATGCCGTGTTCGTCGCTGTCCACTGGCAGCAGGCGCCGGCCCAGTGCGGCCGCTGCCTGCAGCAACCCCGGGTAGACCAGCGTGTCGCACAGGATCGCATCGCCATCGCGGCTCTGGCTGAGCAGGATCGCCGCCAGCGCGACCTGGGCGCCTTCGGTCAGCAGCAGGCAGGCGTCGTCCACGGTGCCCAGCATCGGCCGCAGCCAGCGCGCCGCCGCATGGCGATCGGTCGGGTTGCCGCCGCCCAGGTGGTAGGTCATCAGGTTGGGCGCGTTGCTGCGCGCAAGTACGGCGGCGGCGCCACGGCGCAGCGTCTCGGCCAGTGCATCGGCATCGGGCACCGGCGGCACGTTCATGCTCAGGTCCACCACCTGCTCGAAGCCGGCCTTGGGCGGTGCGATGAAACTGCCCTGCGGACCGCGCGCCTCGATCAGGCCACGCTTGCGTGCTTCATCGAAGGCACGGGTGACCGTGGTCAGGTCGACGCCGAGCTGCAGCGCCAGTGCGCGCTGCGAAGGCAGGCGTTGTCCTGGTGCAAGGCCGCCGCGACGCACCGTGCGTTCCAGCGAATTGACGATGCGCAGGTAGATCGGCCCAGTGTGCGCGAGCACGTCCTGCACCCATTCGCGGGCTGCGACATCCGGTCGCGGCATGTAGGGAGCATGTCGGGGCGTATCGTTGCTTCCAACGGCGGGAGCCTGTCCATAACCATCGGTCGGTTCGGGCAGGTGACCGCCGTTGTTGTTTACGGCGGTCGCGCCGGCCAGTCTCGGTGAAGTCATTGCGCGTCCTCAGCGCGGGGCGTGCCAGGGGCAGTAACAGCCCACGGCAAGCAGTCCTTTCGGGCGCACGGTTTCGCCGCGCACCAGTTTGTCCAGCAGCGGTTCGACGAAGCTGTTGGCCGAGTTGCAGACCATGCCGATGCTGTACGGGCCGGCATACGCGAGGTGGCCCTGCCGGTCCCAGATCGCTACCGCAGGGCTGGCCGGAATGTGTTCGATGCCGTCGATGGTCGGCAGCTGGATCACCTTGCTGCGCAGCGGCTCGGGCAGTTCGCCCTCGGTACCGGGGCGGCGGATCGCATAGAAGTCGATGCCGGCGCGGCGATACATGCTGATCAGGTAACTCAGGTGCGCGCCGGTTTCGCGGTTGCAGACCGCGCAGGCCGGGTCCCAGAAATGCACCACGTGGATGCGGCCGGTATCGCCGGCCAGATTGGCCGGCAGGCGCAGCTGCGAGTCGTCGAAGACGATGGCCTGTTCGGTGAAGGTGGATTGCGCGCCGTAGCCGAAGTACTGCCACAACGCCGCCGCCACGCCGGCCATGAACAGGCAGGCGAGGGCGATCATCGTCGGCAGCAGCCAGCGGCGCGCGCGCGGCGCGGCTGCGCCCATCAGGACGCGTCTCCGCCGAACTTGTGCACGTACTGCTTGCGCATCTCGCGGCAGGAGTCGGCCTGCGCGCGGCGCTGGATCTCGCTACGCGCCGGATCCTCGCTGCGCTGCACGCACTGCTCGATGGCGTGGCGCTCGGCGGCCTGCACATCCACGGTCTGCGGCTGCAGGCAGACCCAGGCCAGCGCGGCCAGCATCAGCACCACAAAGCCACCGCACCCGGCCATCACCAGGTGGAACTTCAGTTTCTCGGCGCGCATCGATGCACGTCCCTTCATCCATACATTGCATACAAAATATCATTTTGTATGGATGACGCGCCATGCGCACGCTTCAGACGATGGCGTTGTGCCGGGCCTCGGGGGCTTCGGACAGGATCTCATTCAGCTTGGCCAGCGCCCCGGCCAGCGCGCCCTGGTCGACCGCACCGCCCAGCGACAGGCGGATCGCGTTGCCCGGTGGCGGTTCCTCCACGCTGAAGGCATCGGAGCTGGCGATGCCCAGGCCTTGTTCCTGCGCGGCCTGGATCAGCCGGTACTGGTCCAGCCGTGGCGGCAGCGGCAACCAGACATGCAGGCCGGCCGGATGGGCGCGGGCACGCGACGGCAGGTACTGCGCGGCAATCGCCTGGCGTTCGCGCAGTTCCTGCTGGAAGCGCTGCACCATGTCCTGGGCCTGGCCGCTGCGGATCCATTGCGAGGCCACGGCCACCATCGACTGGGTCGGCATCAGCGCGATCGCGCGCAGCGCATCCAGCACCGGTTCCATCGGCTCGCCGGCCGGCACCACCAGATAGGCGGTGCGCAGGCCCGGCGCCAGGCACTTGGACAGGGTGGAGATGTAATAGACCGGGCAGCCGGCGTCGCGGTGGGCGGCCAGCGGCGGGGCGGCGTCCCCGGCCAGCAACCAGTAGGGATCGTCTTCGATCACGGTCAGATCGTGGCGCTTTGCCACCGCCAGCAGCGCCTGCCGGCGCTGTGCCGACATCGTCGCCGTGGTCGGGTTCTGGATGGTCGGCACCAGGTACAGCAGGCGCGGGCGGCGCAGCTGGCAGGCTTCTTCCAGCGCGTCCGGCAGCATGCCTTCGGCGTCCATCGCCACCGGAACCACGCCCCGCTGCAGCACGCGCGCGGCGGCCAGCAGCCCGGGGTAGGTCAGCTGTTCGGCGGCGATCAGCTCGCCCGGCTGGGTACGGGCCAGGATCAGTGCACATAGCGCGGTCTGCGCACCGGGGCAGATCACCACCTGGTCGGCCCCCACGGTTCCCAGCATCGGTGCCAGCCACTGCACGGCGGCGGCGCGGTCTTCACGGGTGCCGGCGCCGACGTGGTAACTCATCAGCTCGCCCTGGCCCAGCTGCTGGCCCACGTGCTGGAAGCCGGCCTCCATGCCCTGTGCGAACGGCGCGCTGCCCAGCAGCGGCGGGATGTTCATGCTCAGGTCGACCGAGGTGCTGCGGTTGCCGGCCGACAGTGCAATGAAGGTGCCGCCAGCGCCCTGCGCATCGAGCAGGCCGGCCTGGCGAAGTTCGGCAAAGGCGCGGGTGACGGTGGTCAGGTCCACGCCCACCTGTTGGGCCAGGTCGCGCTGCGGCGGCAGGCGGTCGCCGGGGCGCAGCACGCCGTCGTCCACCGCCTCGCGCACCTGCTGGGCAATCTGCAGGTACAGCGGGCCGGCGCCCTCGCGGAAGGGGCGAACCCAGGTGCGGTTGGGATGTTTCAGGCGGCGGCCGGCGGCAGGAGGCGTCATCGGTCAGATTTTTCCATACGTGCAGATGCACAAGTCCATACAATCATGTATCTTGTATGGGCTTGATTGGAGTGGATCGCCTCCTTGTAGGCGACCTCGTACCCACAGTGTAGCCGCTCCACGCCCGGGCGCTGCGCGCAGGCGAGCCGGTCAAGCGCGCTTCTTCAACAGGGTTGACCTCCAATGAATATCTGCTGGAACCGCATCCGCCTGGCGCTGGTCGCCCTGGCCTGCGTCGGCCTGTCGGGCTGTGACTGGGTGTTGCTGGATTCGAAGGGCATGGTCGGGCTCGCCCAGCGCGACCTGATCCTGATCTGCATCGGCCTGATGCTGATCGTGGTGATACCGGCCATCGTGCTGACCTTCGTATTCGCGTGGCGCTTCCGCGCCGGCAACACCAAGGCGAAATACACACCGGACTGGTCGCACTCCACCAAGGTGGAGATCGTGGTCTGGGGCGTGCCGCTGGTCATCATCGCGGTGTTGGCGGTGATCGTCTGGCAGTCCACCCACGAACTGGACCCGTACAAGCCGCTGGACGTGGCCGGTGAACCGCTGCACGTGGACGTGATCGCCACCGACTGGAAGTGGGTGTTCGTATACCCGGACCTGGGCATCGCCACGGTCAACCAGCTCAACTTCCCGGCCAACCGTCCGCTGGCGTTCAACATCACCTCCAACTCGACGATGAACACCTTCTTCATCCCGCAGCTGGGTGGGCAGATCTATGCGATGGCTGGCATGCGCACGCAGCTGCACCTGATCGCCAACGAGCCGGGCCAGTTCCGCGGCATGTCCGGCAACTACAGCGGGCATGGCTTCTCGAACATGAAGTTCATCGCCACCGCCAGCAGCAACGAAGACTTCGAGCGCTGGGTGGCCGAGGTGCGCAGCGCGCCGCAGGCACTGGATTTCAACCAGTTCAAGGCGCTGGCCGCGCCGTCGAAGAATGCACCGGTACAGCACTTCTCCAGTGTCGAGCCGCTGCTGTTCAAGAAGGTCATCGACCAGTTCATCGGCGTGGGTGAGAACACCGCTGCCGCCACCCCGGCGGGCGCTGCCGGTGGTGCCCAGGTTTCCCAGGAGTAACGAACATGTTGGGTAAATTGACGTGGGAGGCCGTGCCGCTGCACGAGCCGATCGTGGTGGTCACATTGGCGGCCATGGTGCTGGGTGGCCTCGCGCTGCTCGGCGCGGTGACGTACTTCAAGCTGTGGGGCTCGCTGTGGCGTGACTGGTTCACCACCGTGGACCACAAGAAGATCGGCATCATGTACGTGGTGGTGGCGCTGGTCATGCTGGTGCGTGGCTTCGCCGATGCGCTGATGATGCGCGCGCAGCTGGCCGCGGCCGGCCCGGGCAGTGACGGCTTCCTGCCACCGGAACACTACGACCAGATCTTCACCGCGCACGGCGTGATCATGATCTTCTTCGTGGCCACCCCGTTCGTGGTCGGCCTGATGAACATCATCGTGCCGCTGCAGATCGGCGCACGCGACATGGCGTTCCCGTTCCTCAACGCCTTCAGCTTCTGGATCTTCGTGGTCGGCGCCGCGCTGATGATGATCTCGCTGGGTGTTGGCGAATTCGCCATGACCGGCTGGGTCGCCTATCCGCCGCTGTCGGGTATCGAGTTCAGTCCAGGGGTGGGTGTCGACTACTACATCTGGGCGTTGCAGGCCTCCGGTATCGGAACATTGCTGACCGGCGTCAACCTGTTCATCACCATCCTGCGCATGCGTGCGCCGGGCATGACCCTGATGAAGATGCCGGTGTTTACCTGGACCGTGCTGGTCACCAGCGTGATCATCATCGCCGCGTTCCCGATCCTGACCGTGGCGCTGGGCGCGCTCACCCTGGACCGCTACCTGGACTTCAACTTCTACACCAACACGTTGGGCGGCAACCCGATGATGTACGTGAACCTGGTGTGGGCCTGGGGCCATCCGGAGGTGTACATCCTGGTGCTGCCGGCGTTCGGCATCTTCTCCGAAGTGACCGCCACGTTCGCGCGCAAGAAGCTGTTCGGCTACAAGTCGATGGTGGGCGCCACGCTGGCGATCGGCATCCTGTCGTTCATCGTCTGGCTGCATCACTTCTTCACCATGGGCTCTGGTGCCAGCGTCAATGCCTTCTTCGGCATCATGACGATGATCATCGCCATCCCTACCGGCGTGAAGATCTTCACCTGGCTGTTCACCATGTATGGCGGCCGCGTCGAGTTCAGCGTGCCGATGCTGTGGACCATCGCCTTCCTGGTCACCTTCACCATCGGTGGCATGACCGGCGTGCTGCTGGCCATTCCGGGTGCGGACTTCCTGCTGCACAACAGCCTGTTCCTGGTCGCCCACTTCCACAACACCATCATCGGCGGCGCGCTGTTCGGCTACCTGGCCGGCTTCGCCTACTGGTTCCCGAAGGTGTTCGGCTTCACCCTCAACGAGCGCTTGGGCAAGTGGTCGTTCGCCTGCTGGGTGATCGGCTTCTACCTGGCCTTCATGCCGCTGTACATGCTCGGCTTCATGGGCATGACCCGTCGCATGAACCAGTACGACAACCCGGCGTGGACGCCGTACCTGATTGCTGCCTTCATCGGTGCGCTGTTCGTGTTTGCCGGCATCATCCTGATGCTGGTGCAGATCTACGTGAGCGTGCGCGACCGCAAGCGCAACCTGGACCTGACCGGCGACCCGTGGAATGCACGCACGCTGGAATGGGCCACGCCGTCGCCGCCGCCGTTCTACAACTTCGCCGTGGTGCCCAAGGCCGATGAGCTGGACGCCTTCCACGAAGCGAAGAAGCGCGGCCTGCCGCCACCGCCGAAGAAGTACGCGCCGATCCACATGCCGAAGAACACCGGCGTGCCGCTGATCCTCAACATCTGGATCCTGGTGCTGTGCTTCGCGCTGGTCTGGCACATCTGGTGGATGGCCGCCGCCAGCTTCATCGCCATGATCGTGACCCTGATCGTGCGGTCCTACGACGAGGACGTGGACTACTACGTCAGTTCCGAAGAGGTGGCGCGCACCGAAGCGGCCAACCTGGCCAAGCTGAAGGAGGTACGCGCATGAACCTGTTGACCCGCCCGGAGCTGGCCAGCGATACGCAGGCGCACCAGGAACACCACGCACACGACCATGGCCACGAGCAGGGCGGCATGAAAGTGTTCGGCATGTGGGTCTACCTCATGTCCGACCTGGTGCTGTTCGGTTCGCTGTTCGCCTCGTACGCGGTGCTCAGCACCGCCTACGCAGGCGGCCCCACCGGCAAGGACCTGTTCTCGCTGCCGTTCGTGATGGCCGAAACCTTCCTGCTGCTGGTCTCCAGCATCACCTACGGCCAGGCCGTGCTGGCGATGCACCGCCACGACACCCCGGCAGTGCTGCGCTGGCTGGGCGTGACCTTCGTGCTCGGCGCCTCGTTCATCGGCATGGAGATCTACGAGTTCTCGCACCTGATCCACGAAGGCGCGGGCCCCAGCACCAGTGCCTACCTGTCAGCGTTCTTCGCGCTGGTGGCCACCCACGGCCTGCACGTGGCCAGTGGCCTGATCTGGATGGCGGTGGTCATGCACCAGGTCTACCGCCGTGGCCTGACCCCGACCAACATCACCCGCGTCTCGTGCCTGAGCCTGTTCTGGCACTTCCTGGACCTGGTGTGGATCTGCGTCTTCACCTTCGTCTACCTGATCGGAGCCTTCTGACATGGCCCACGTCGAAACCTCGCGCGCCGGCAATGCGCATGGCTCCACCAAGTCCTACCTGATCGGCTTCGTGCTGTGCGCGCTGCTGACCGTGGTGCCGTTCGCACTGGTAATGAACCCGGTGCTGTCGCGGCCGCTCACGCTGTTCCTGCTGGTCGGCTTCGCGGTGGCGCAGATCCTGGTGCAGCTGGTCTTCTTCCTGCACATGGACCGCAAGTCCGAAGGTGGCTGGAACCTGGCCAGCTTCGTGTTCACCCTGGTGATCCTGTTCGTCGTCGTCGCACTGTCGGTCTGGATCATCTGGAGCATGCACTACCACATGATGATCAACTGAGCCTGCGAACCGTGAAAGGCATTGCGTTCCCCCATCGTGGCCTGCGCCTGGCGGCAGGCCTGCTGCTCGGCCTGCTGGCCGGCTGCAGCGCGCAGTCGCGCATGGACTTCTACTCCAGGGACATCGCCTGCGAAGAACTCGGCCAGCACTGGTCGATGCCCGACAGCCGCGGCACTGTGCGTGGCCCGGGGGATCTGCAGGGGCAGGTGACCTATCTGTTCTTCGGCTTCACCAGCTGCCCGGACGTGTGCCCGACCACGATGGTCGAGCTGAGCCAGGTCAAGCACCTGATGGGCAAGGATGCCGACCAGCTGCAGGTGGTGTTCGTCAGCGTCGACCCGGCACGCGACACGCCCGAGGTCGCCCGCACCTACGTGGAAGCATTCGACACCAAGGCAATCGCGCTGGTCGGCAACGAAGCGCAGTTGGCCGCAATGGCCAGCGACTTCAAGGCGTTCTATGAAAAGGAACCCGGCCCGATCCCGCAGACCTACACGATGAGCCACATCGCCGGCGGCTACGTGTTTGATCGCCAAGGCCGGCTGCGGCTGTTCGCCCCGTATGGCATGCCGGTGGACAAGCTGTTCTCCGACGTGCAGCGCCTGCTGCTCGAGCCGGCCCACCCGGCGGCCGGCAGCGACCCGCTGGCCAGCTGCAGCCTGTCCCGCAACGGCACACTCGCCGCTCGCTGACGCTGGTGGGTGCCAACCTTGACTGGCACACCCCTGAATCCCCCGGCCGGCCAGGAGAGCCAACCGGCCGGGGGCACCACTCAACGCCTTACTTGGTTTCTTCCCACTGCACCACGTCCGGCTCGGTGGCGCGGATGCCGGCGGTGGACAGCAGCTTGGTGGTCGCATCCAGCGCCGCGTTCACCGACGGGTACTCCACGATGGCCTGGCCCGACGCCTTCGACACCTTCACCACGCTGCCGCCGGTGGCGCTTGCTGCGCGCTGGGCAGCGGCTGCATCGGTGAAGAACACCTTGACCCGCGACGTCGCCACCACCGGCGCTCCGTCGTGGGATACCGCCGCGGCGAACTTGCCGGCGCCGGCATCAGCAGGCGCGGCCGCTGCGCCGTCCAGCGAACGCTTGGTACGCGTGCTGGTGGCCGCCGCCTGCGAGGTGATCGTGAACCGACCGCCGCTGACCTGCTTCACCGTGGTCGTGGGAGACAGCTGGAAACGCGTGCCACCCACATCGAACGAGCGGCCGGTAGCGGACGCCTTCAGTTCCTGCGCATCCACGGTTGACGGGGTCCTGGCCGGAGGTGTCTGCCCCGAGCTCTGTGCCCAGGCAGGGGAGGTCATCGCCGCGAAGGCGAGCGTGCTCAACAGAATGGTCTTTTTCATCATCAGTGCCCCAGAACGCGGATCTTGAAGGATTCGAGGTTGCCACGCGATGCAGCAGTCGCGGCCTGCCCCATGTCGGTCACTTCCAGCGTCCAGGTGCCGGTGGCATTCTCATCCAGGAAGGCATTGCTGGACAGCAGGTCCCAGCTGGTGAAATTGCTCTGCGCGTTCCCCGTGCCCGAACCGATCGCGGTGAACGCCGGTTGCACCACGCTGCGGGTGCCGCTGGGCGAAACCAGCACGAACTGCAGCTGGCGCGTATTGCGGTGGTTGACCCGGAAGCCGAGCTGCACGCTTTCGATGTTGCGCGCGCCGTTGGCCAGCTGGAAGGTCAGGCGTGCCGCGGCAGCCGAGGTGTTGCCGATGGCCACGGTGCGCGTGGTGGTGCGCCAGCCGCTGTCGACCAGCGGTCCCAGCGACTGGAAGTTCTCGGCGACCTCTACTGCACGCGCAGCATTGACCACGCCGAAGCCATACCAGTTGCTGTAGGCACGGTTGGCAGCGTTCACCGTCCAGCCCGGCACCAGCGTGCGCCCGTCGGCCAGTGTCACCGCCGGCTGGTTCGGGTGGTTGCGGGTGGCGGTGGTGGCCAGGATGTACTTCACATCGCGATAGGACAGGTTCGGATTGGCTTCCAGCACCAGCGCAGCCACGCCCGATACCATCGGTGCCGACGCTGACGTGCCGTTCATCTTGGCGGTGTAGTTGCAGGTGCTGTCGATGGCCGACTGGTTGCTGTCCAGCGTGTTCTCGCGGTTGGTGTTCTTGTTGCTGCCCTGCGCGCACCCGGTCACGTCGGTGGTGACGATGGCCGGGTCGTACGCGCGTGCCACCAGGCCCGGTGCGTACTGGGCCTGCAGGCCGTACTCACCGCCAAAGGCCGAGACCCACAGGGCCGAGCCGGTGGAGGAGTACGACGAGCGCACGCCATCGGCGCGCACGGCGGCAACGGTGATCACGTTGAACAGGTTGTTGCGCGGATCGCGGCCAGCCGGCACGCAGCCGGTGTTGCGGTTCTTGGTGTCATTGGTGCAGACATCGAAGGTGTTGCCGAGGTTGTCCTGCCAGTACCCGTTGTTGAAGTTGTTGCCGGCCGACTTCACGTAGATGCCGCCGCGGCCACCGCGCGTACCCGACAGCGCCTGCTCATACGAACGTATCGTGTTCTCGCTGTACGCCAACGGCAGGTTCGGATTGCCCGGGCCGGCGCCCCAGCTGTTGTTGAACACCTGCACGTCGGCCGATTCCGCGCCATCCCACCAGGCGTACTCGATGTTGCTCTGCTGGTTGCCCTGGGCGGAGCGCGAAATGGGGTTGAAGCCCTTCAGCGTTGCCGCCGGAGCCACACCACGCACGCCCAGGTTGTTGGCGCCCACCGCGCCGGCGATGCCGCCGACCATGGTGCCGTGGTTGTCGGCGTCCGGATTGGACGGGCTGGGATTGTTCGAACCATTGGCGAAGTTCTTGCCGGCCACGGCCGCCACGTTGGCGGCCAGGTCCGGATGCGCGATCTGCAGGCCGTCATCGACGATGGCGATGGTGACGCCCTGGCCGCGGATGCCGTTGCGGTATAGGCCATCCACGTTCAGATCGTTGCCGGCTACCGGCAGCGTGTCGGCCGGTACCGTCTGCCCGGTATTGCGCAGGTGCCACTGGATGCCCGCCAGCGGATCGGCCTGCTGGGCCTGTGCGGTGGCCACCAGGCTGCCCAGCACCAGGGCAGTGGCAAGGGCCAGCCGCGCGGAGCGCGGTGGCGCGGAGCGTTGCGTGTGTCGCTTCATACACGAATCCTTCTGTTGTGAATCGGCATGGCAGACGGCGGGGCGGAACTGCCCCATCGCAACGAGCCAAACGCGAGACAACGAAGAACCCCCTACCTCTTCACAGCAGCAATCTGCGGATGTGCCAATTCCGTCACAAACACTTATGCCCGCCGGTAATGACGACGGCGTTGGCTCGCATCTGGGGGATGCCAACCTTGGCCGGCACCCGCGCCCACGCATGGCGAGGATCTACCCGACGTCATCGCGCGCCCTCACATCCGCCTGTGCTACTACGGCCCTCGCACACATCCGTACCGGAGCACCCAGATGGTCAACCCCCTCGCCCAGGCCCATCGCGGCCCAGGCACTACGCTGTTCAGCCTGTTGAACCCGATACCGTTCGGCTTCTTCGTCGGCGCCCTGATCTTCGACGCGATCTATCTCAACAGCGCCGAGGTGATGTGGGGCAAGGCCGCCGCCTGGCTGATCACCTTCGGCCTGCTGATCGCCATCCTTCCGCGGCTGATCAACCTGTTCGCAGTCTGGCGCCGCAACGGCACGGCCACCCGCATCGACCGCATCGACTTCTTCCTCAACCTGGTGGCCGTGCTGCTGGCGATCTGGAACGCCTTCGTGCACAGCCGTGATGCCTATGCCGTCGCGGTGCCGGGCACGATCCTGTCGGCGCTGACCGTGGCCCTGATCGCACTGGGCCTGATCCTGCTGTCATTGCAGCCGCCGGTGCTGCAGGGAGGCCGTCATGGCTAAGCACATCCTGCCCACCGTGGCCGCCCTGGCACTGGCCGTCACCCTGTCGGCCTGTGCAGGCAAGGCCGAGTACCACCCCGCCGACCAGTCCGGCACGAAGCCGCCGCTGCCGGCGCCGAAGAACTTCCTGATGCCGCCGATGCAGGTGCCCAAGGGCGTCGGCTGGGCCGAAGGCCAGTCACCGACGGTGGCCGACGGCCTGAAGATCGAGCGCATCGCCGCCAACCTGATGCACCCGCGGCGCCTGCTGACCCTGCCCAATGGCGACGTGCTGGTGGTGGAAGGCAACGGCCCCGGCGAAGAGCCGGTCACCACGCCCAAGCAGTGGATCGCCGGCAAGGTGAAGGCCCGTTCGGGCAAGGCCGGCAAGGGCGGCAACCGGGTCACCCTGCTGCGGCGCACGCCCGGCACCACCACCTGGACCCAGCACGTCTACATCGAGGGCCTGCATTCGCCGTTCGGCATCCAGCTGATCGGTGACACGCTGTACGTGGCCAACACCGGCAACATCATGCAGTACCACTATGTGCCGGGCGAAACCCGCATGTCCGACAAGGGCCGCGAGTTCACCGACCTGCCCAGCACCATCAACCACCACTGGACCAAGGAACTGCTGGCCAGCCGCGATGGCAGCAAGCTGTACGTGGGCGTGGGCTCCAACAGCAACATCACCGAGAACGGCCTGGCGGTGGAGTACCGCCGCGCGGTGGTGCTGGAAGTGGACGTGGCCACCCGTGGCAGCCGCATCTTTGCATCGGGCATCCGCAACCCGACCGGGCTGGACTGGGAGCCGAGTACCGGCAAGCTGTGGGCGGTGGCCAACGAGCGCGACGAGATCGGCGCCGACCTGGTGCCGGATTACCTCACTTCGGTGAAGGAAGACGGCTTCTACGGCTGGCCCTACAGCTACTACGGCCAGCACGTGGATGAGCGCGTGCAACCGCAGCGGCCGGACCTGGTGGCCAAGGCGATCGTGCCCGACTACGCCATCGGCTCGCACGTGGCACCGCTAGGGTTGCTGTTCTACACCGGCCAGGCGCTGCCGGCGCAGTACCACGGTGGCGCCTTCATCGGCGAGCACGGCAGCTGGGATCGTTCACCGCTGAGCGGCTATGAAGTGGTGTACGTGCCGTTCAAGGACGGCAAGCCGACCGGGCGGCCGCAGACCGTGGTCGGTGGCTTCACCTCCAAGGACGAGAAGACGCTGATGGGCGCACCGGTGGGCATGGCGATGGATGCCGAGGGCGCACTGCTGGTGGCCGACGACGTGGGCGATGTGGTGTGGCGCGTGTCAGCCAAGTAGCCTTGTAGAGTCGAGCTTGCTCGACTGCTTTGGATCTGGCCTTTGTAGAGTCGAGCCATGCTCGACTGCTTTTGCAAGGAGCAGTCGAGCATGGCTCGACTCTACAAAAAGCCGGAATCAGCCGAGCATGGGCTCGGCTCTACAGTTCCGACGGCCCGCTGCGCAGCCCGCTGAACACCGATTCGGCAGCAAACCCCACGCCGCCCAGCAGCACACCGAAATACACCACCGTGGCCACGACAAAGCCGTAACCGGCCGCCACCGCCGCACCATCGCGCTGGATGAAGCCGATCGCAAAGGACATCAGCGCCAGCGCCGGCAGCGTGTTGCTGAAGGGAATCGGCCCGGCCGGCGCCATCAGCAGCAGGGTCGCGAACACCAGCATCAGGTTGTTCAGGCGCATCATCTTCTTCGAGCGCACCATCACCGCCAGCCGCATCGGCCGTGACAACCGCTCCATGCGGTGCACCCACTTCAGCGCACGGCCCAGGTTGGCCTTCAGCTTGTCGGTGGCGATCTCGCGGCGCGCCAGCTTCTGCGGCACCCACAACGGGCGGTTGCGCACCCGGCTCAGGCCGATCAGCAGGATCGAGGCGCCAAACACCGTACTCAGCCCGGGAATCGACACTGGAATGATGAAGATGGCCGAGAGCAGGATCACGATCAGCAGCAGGCCCTCATCGCCCAGCGCGCTGAGCAGGGTGCCGACGCTGACCTGTTCGCCGGGCAGCTCGTCGATCATCTGCTCGATCTGCTGGGCCAGCGGCGCGCTGTCGTTGGTTTCGGGGGCACGGTAGGTCATGCGTCGCAAGGTTCTCCAGGGAAGGGCGGTCAGCGGGCCGTCCTGCGGTGGGGGACGCACAGGGTCCTGCAGTATCCCGGCCAACGTGGGCAAAGAGGTGAACCGGGCATGAGGGGGTAAACTGGCGTGCCCCGCACGAGTTGAACGCAATGGACATGGGCCGCCGGCAATCGACCATCGAACTGGTCGCCATCGACATGGATGGCACCCTGCTGGATCCAGCCCACCAGCTCACCGCCCGGGCCAGGCAGGCCATCGCGCAGGCGCGCGCGCTGGGCGTGCACATCGTGCTGACCAGCGGCCGCCCGGTTCCCGGCCTGGCGCCGTTCCTGCAGGAGCTGGGCATCGACGGCGACGATGACTACTGCATCGCCTGCAATGGTGGGCTGGTGCAGCGCATCGGCACGCGCGAAACCGTGGTCGAGTATCCGCTCAGCTTCGACGACTTCCTGTTCTGCGAGCAGGTGGCCCGCGAACTCGGCGTGCACTTCCAGGCGCTGGACAGCCAGCGCATGTACACGCCCAACCAGGACATCAGCTACTACACCGTGGCCGACTCGCATCTTTCGCGGATGCCGCTGTCGTACCGCCGCGTGGCCGACATGGACCCGTCCATGTCCTTCATCAAGCTGATGATGATCGACGCGCCCGACGTGCTGGATGCCGCCATCGCGCGCCTGCCCACCGAACTGACCGAGCGCTTCGCGGTGCTGAAGAGCGCGCCGTTCTTCCTGGAAGTGTTCGACCATCGCGCCGGCAAGGGGCCAAGCCTGCAGAAGCTGGCCGAGCACCTGGGCATCGACCGCGCCAACGTGATGGCCATAGGTGACCAGGAGAACGACCTGACCATGCTGCAGTACGCCGGCACCAGCGTGGCGATGGGCAACGCCATCGATGCGGTGAAGGCCGTGGCGCGGTTTGAAACCACCAGCAACGCCGACGAAGGCGTCGCGCGCGCGATCGAGCATTTCGTACTGCAGTAACCGCGCGGCCATCCGCCCTGGTAGGTGCCAACCTTGGTTGGCACACATGAAGGGCACGCACCGACCTATACCCACGTATAACCCACCCATCCCCACCGCCATTGCCGCTGTACCACGGCGCAATGGCGGATGCGGCAGTGCGATGCAAGAATTTCGCACGTCGAAATCACCCCACCGAATCCCACGGCAGATGATCGCCTTCGTCTGCTGACCGGCGCGCACCGCGCGGTCATCCCCTCAACGCAATCGCATCGCCAGCCAGGGCACCGACACACCGGTGCTGCAACGCGCTGGGCGTGCGCCTGCGCCGCTCTCTCCCTGCACCTGGATCTGCCCATGAACACCCCACCCACGACGCGCCTCGCCCTGGCCATCATCGCGGCCATCACCGCACCTGCGTATGCCGCCGAATCGGCCGACACCGCGCACGACACGCCCACCACCTTGAACGCCCTGCAGGTCATCGCCACGCCGCGCGGTGCGGCCGTTGCGCCCACCCAGGTGGTCGGCCCCAACCGCTACATCATCAAGGCCGAAGACCTCGACGCCATGGTCACCGGCAACAACGGCCTGGCCATGCTGAAGCAGGTACCTGGCGCCGGCTACACCGCCACCGACGGCCTGGGCCTGGACATCTCGGCCACCAGCCTGTTCGTGCGCGGCTTCCGCATGAATGAAATGGGCATCACCTTCGAAGGCGTGCCGCTGAACGACAACGGCTTCCTCTCGCTCACCGGCACCAGCGTGGTGAATGTGGGCGTGCCCGATGGCATCGGCGCGATCACGGTCAGCCCCGGTGGCGCACCGGTCAGTGTGTTCTCCAGCAGCGTCAATGGCGGCAGCCTGGAATACCGCCTGCGCGAGCTGCAGGAAACACCCAGCCTGCGTGTGAAGCAGGGCGTGGGCAGCAACAGCACGCTGGTCACCACTGTGTCCGGGCAGAGCGGCCAGCTCGGCGAGCACGGCCCGAAGGTGCTGGTCGACCTGCAGCGGGTGTCGGCCGACAAGTACCAAGGCGAGGGCACCCAGAACTTCCTGCGCGGCGATCTGAAGCTGCGGCAGGACGTAGCCTGGGGTGACTTCACCGTGTTCCTGTCCGACAGCAAGGCCAAGGTCTGGGGTTACAACAACATCTCCTTCGACATGATCCGCAAGCTGGGCTGGAAGGCCGACATCTTCTATCCGGACTACGCGTGGGCCTGGTACGTGGCCTCGCCGGAAAACGCGGACAAATCCTGTGGCGCCTACACCTGCGGTGAGCTGTCCGAACTGATTCCGTACGACACCGGCCAGACCACCCGCGACCGCGTGTCCTCGATCAACCATCGCTTCCAGATCACCCCGGCGCTGAGCGGTAACGTGCAGCTGTACAACGCCAACAGCCACACCCAGGCCACGCTCACCGACCCGACCGTACCGTCGCCGAACGGCGCGCCGTTCTCCGAACAGGTGCAGACGCCGCGCGTGAACCGGCTGGGCGGCATGCTCAACCTGCAGTTCGAGACCGGCGCGCATACCTTCACCGCAGGCTTCTGGCAGGAGAAGAGCAAGGCCGCGGCCAAGACCGAGTGGTACCAGCAGCCGCTGCTGGGCGAGGGCCCGCCGCTGAAGGCCACCGGTCCGTTCGATGTGTACGGCCCCGCGTTCAAGACCGACAACGCATCGAGCTGGGTGACCCGCTCGCGCCAGTTCTACCTGCAGGATGACATCGTGCTGAACGACACGCTGAAGCTGGGTGTCGGCTTCAAGGCCGTGGACTTCCGCACCAGCGGTGGCGGCCTGGGTGATGCCAAGGACCGGCCGGTGAACGGCACGCTGCGCGCGAAGAGCAACTTCCTGCCGCATGTCTCGCTGTTCTGGAGCCCGACCGAATCCACCGATGCCTTCATCGATCTGGCCAACACCATGAACGGCTACCGCGTGGCCCAGCGCGGCAACATCGGCTACACCGCCTCGGCGTGGACGATCACCGACCAGGAAGAATTCGACCGCGTGGCCGGCACGCTGCGCCCGGAAAAGAACTGGAACCTGACCGTCGGCGCGTCGCATCGTTTCGACCGGCTGACGATTACCGGCGATGTGTTCTACAACGACATCCGCAACCGCCTGCTGTCGGCCGCCATCGGTACCCAGTTCGCGCAGATCAACACCGTGCGGCTGATGCCGAAGATGCACGTGATCGGCGCCGACCTCGGCATCACCGCCGACCTGACCGACCACCTGCAGTTCTACCAGGGCGTGGCCGTGGCCCGTTCGTACTACGAAAGTGATTTCGTGGTGGGCGACACGGTGTACCCGATCAAGGGCAATGCGCAGCCGGGCTATCCGCAGATTTCGCTGGTGAGCGATCTTTCCGCACACTTCGGCGACTGGCGTTTCGGGGCCACCAGCACCTCGTACCTGCGCCAGCCTTTCACCTACGAGAACGACATCCGCGTGCCGACCTTCTGGCAGGTCAACACCTATGCCGCCTACCGCTTCGGTGCGGACAGCGCCGTGCCGGGGCTGGAGCTGCGGCTGGACGTGAGCAACCTGTTCAACCGCCACAACATCGGCACCGCCACCATCGCCGGCTCGTCGTTCTCGGGGGATTACCAGACCCTGCAGCGCAGCGCGCCCCGGCAGCTGATGTTCAGTACCTCGATGGCGTTCTGAGGCAACAAGGAGTTTCGGGGTCAGATCCCATTGCACCGCAAAGGGCTCTGACCCCCAAAATCCGCCGGACTACCATGAACCTCTTGGCGCCCTCGCACCCTTCGCTGCCATGACCTGCTCTGGCATTGATCTATCCGCTGCCATGACCCGCTCTTGGTAGAGTCGACTGTTAGTCGACTGCTCTTCGCATCTGCCTCGCAGGAGACCGCGCTTCGCGCGCGAGTCGACTAACAGTCGACTCTACCAACGACCACTCCGAACGGTGCTTCTAGGGCTTTCCCCGGTCCAACTGCCGGTACCCGATTGCTTCAGAAAGATGCGCCGTCTGGATCGTTTCACAACCCGCCAGATCCGCAATCGTGCGCGCCACCCGCAGAATCCGGTGCATCGCCCGCGCAGAAAGCTGCAGGCGCTCGATGGCCTGCTCCAGCACATCCTGATCGGCTTCGCTCAGTCTCGTGCACGCCCGCAGTGCCGCCGGTGGCAGATGGGCATTCAGCCCGCCACGCGCCTGTTGCCGGGCATGCGCGGCTTCCACCCGCTCACGCACCGATGCACTGGGTTCCCCCAGCGGCGTGCTCTCCCGCAGCTCTACAGCGTCCATCCTGGCCACACTGATATGCAGGTCGATGCGGTCCAGCAGCGGCCCTGAGACCCGCGCGCGATAGCGGGTGATGCGCTCATCCGTGCACAGGCAGCGGTTGCTGCGGTCACCGGCCCAGCCACACGGGCAGGGGTTCATCCAGATGTTTTGTGAGGAATAGTGCTTGGGAAAAAAGATAAGGTGCGGCAAATTAGCTCTGCTCACCACGGTAGCTCACATTGCATGGCAACTAGAAAGAAGAAGGGTGTCGGCGAGGTCCAAACGGGCCCGGACGGACTTTGGATCACGGTAAGGGCGATCGGTCGGGCGCATGGAGTAGCGTCGATTGACTTCACATTTCTTCGGAGTTGGATCGGACCTCGCGGTCAAGCCGCATTTGTCGATGCAATTGTCAAGCTATCAAGGCGCTACGTCGCGGCCCAGAACACGTACTCGGTTCGCTGCGTCCTTCAGTTCTGGCAGGCCCTCGGTGCAAGAAGGGGGTGGCCGGCTCCAAGTCGTCGAATCAGTTCCGCTGCCTTGGTCGCGCAACTGTCTGATCTTCGGGGTGAGTTCTACGCGGCCAGAGCGGCGGTTGGAGTCGCGCTAACTACGATCACGAATCAGTGGACCAGCTTTGTTCGATTCATCCCCTGTCTTGTTCAGACCGGTGCAATCAACTTCGTCGAATCGAAATTGGCTGCCATCTCCGCTCCGCCTCGCGCGCTCATCATTGCGGATAGGGAGCATGCTGCAAACTCACCAGTGTGCCTGAACAACGCCCCAAAGACTTTGAACTCGGCACAGAACTCATACAACGACAATCTCTTCGAGTCGATCTCAATCGTTGATGGAAGTGCAGAGTACCTAGATCGCTATCAGGAAAAACTTGGGAAGGCAGTAAACACGATTCTCCACTGCGCAGTGAAGGACTTCGAGGAGTTCGTGGCTCAACGAGAGAGAGGCTTGGCTGAAATTAGCCGTTTCGACGTAGGTTCACTACATGAGCTTAAGGCGCATCGCCGAGGCGGATTCTCCCGAGAGAACTGGGGGCACCTGCTGAATCAAGAGCGATATGAGAAGGGTCTCAGGATTGCCTTGGGGATATGCGTCTTTGATATGGGCGGGATTCCTAGGCAGCGACGCAAATTCGATGTGAAGTCGAGCAAGGCATCCATCTTAGATGGGTCTAGCAGAATCTGGGACTTCGTTTCTTCGTTCGGAAAGAACGAGCTCCTGCCATACCTTGGCATCATGAGTAGCAAGCAGGCGGCAGTCTGCATACTGATCCTACTCATTGAACACCCGATTCTTAACCCAGTGGCGTTGTACAGGGCCAGGATAGAAAGGGATCGTCATGGTGGAACCTACATCTCCTCCGATGGTCTTGTCGGAAAAGGGGGTATCCGCTTTAGCGTGGAGAAGCTGCGTGCGGGCGAGGAGAAGAGTGTGGAGCTTTCGCCTCTTGCCCAGCGAGTTCTTGTGAAGGTCTTCGAGTGGACCGAGCCCGTACGTACTCGGATGATCCAGGAAGGGAGAAGGAAGGATGCAAACCATCTTTGGATTGGCATCAGTAGCCTCGACTACCGTTTGAAAGCCTTCTCGGAGAAAGCGTTCCTGAATGCACTTGGTGCATCTGAAGCTTGGCGCAGTGTCAGGGGAGCCGGCATGGTCACCCGGGCAACGAACTTCGGGGAGCGCCATGCCGAGCTCGCTCCATGGAGAGAGAAGCTCACCTACAAGAATCTACGAATGAACTCCGGAGTGCTAAAGTTCCTTGAGGCAGATGGTGATCTTGTCGTAGCGGCGAGGATATTTGGCCACCGATCGGTCAAGACGACCTTGGGGCACTACGTCCCAAATGCCCTTCGCATCGCCTTGTTTGAGAGGCAGGTTAGGCGGCACCAGAACAGACTGATCGTTCAAGCATTTTCTGATCACGAGCGGCTTCTTGAAGTGTCGGATTTCTCGACGGTTGAGGACCTCCACCTGTTCCTCTCGGGTAGCGCGGACGAGGCTGCTGAAGCTCAGGTTCCCCGCCGTGTGTACAAGGCCGCTTCTCCTGGCGCGGGACTGATCCTCTGTAAGGATCCTGATGCGCTGGCGGTTGCAATGCTCTACCGGGATCGCTTGGAAAGCGCCAGTGCGACCTTCCTGGATCGACCTGATCTCCGGACCGGAGTTGCCCCGCGATTCTGGAGAGACTTTGTGGATGCGCTGACCGCGCCATTGCCCCCGGCATTGATTGAGATCACTGATCTTGTCGAGTGTGCATTGGCTAGAAAGACTGTCATCATTTCTCGCATTCGGCTGCCGGAGATCCGGTGATGGCTCAACTTCCCTCGGAGGTCCTGTCCTTCTTCAGTCGGACCCAAACCGGTTTGAGCCCATTAGTGCGTCCGTGGTGGCTGAAATCCGCGGTCCACGAATCTGTATGGAGAGTTGAGACGGGAAAGAGAGATCTGCGCCAAGTCGGTGAGAAGAGTCGCGGTGGGCAGGTTCTGAGATGGGATCTACTGCTACCAACGGGACGATTGAGCACATCATCTCACGCAGTTATCTGTGAACAATGTAAGGCGTTGATCATCGCCGTAGCGAAGGTACGTGGATCAACCCGGTCGCTCAGATCAGTTCATGGCGCACTGTTTCTCTTCGCAGAGTTCTTGGCCCTTAAGTACGAAGAGAAGTTCCTGCGTGACGGACTCCTAGTCGCTCATCTGGACGACGTAGAGGCATTCATGGAGTCCTATGCTGAGGCGGGGTCTTGCGGGACGGGGCGGTTCATTGAGCGCCTTAGCTCTTACCTTTCGGCTGAGATTCCGTTGGAACGGTTAGACGCGGATGAGGTTAGGAACCACTTTGGCTTGACGGAAACAAACCAGTTGAGTTTGGTCGCCATTGGCGCGGCTATATCGGTGGACTGGCAGAGGCTGCGCAGTAGTCCCGCATTTCGGAGCCATCTGACCCAGTACGGGTACCGAGGAGAACGCGACTTAAGCCGCGGCGCTCGTACCACCAGCGGCTATGCGGATATCTTTCCGCTACTGGCTCAGGCCTCGCACTCCGTCCAGACCCTAAGCGCGTGGGCTTTGAGCAATGTTCGCGAGGTTCGCGATGCTTGCCGACCTTTTCGCAGAGAACAGTCGGGCCGCACGGCGACATTGCCACCGACCGTCTGTAGGCAGTTTGTTAGGTCAGCGTGTGCGTGGATGCTTGAGGAGGCGCCTGCATTGGAGGCTCACCTTGCAGGGTTGATTGATGAAATCGCCCAAAGTGGTGACCTTGGCCACCGGTCGCCAACTGCATTGTTGAAGGATGCGGAAGCGCTGATTGAAACCGGTCCACTAGTACGCTGTTCGAGGTTCGTTTCCCAGCGTTTCAGGGAGAGAGGGGATGACAGGTACTGTGATTTGGAACCCTATCGGTTGTTCCCTTTGGTTCTCGGACTGATCCGAATCCATCTAGGTGTTTGCTTTGGACTTGTGGCCTTGTTTGCTTGTGCAAGGAGATCCGAGATCATTGACATGGGGTTGCATGCGCTCCTGACATCTGATGGTCGCTACCACTTGACGATTCACCAGGCAAAGCGGGGGGAAGGGAACGAGAGGCCGAGGTTTGACAAGCCTGTGCCACGTATCGTTGCCATGGCGATATCGATCATGAACAATCTCAGGACGCAACTACTTCGGGTGATGCCCAGGGAGGATTCGTTGCTGGATGATCGCGTGATGTTCTTCGTCGGAATGCAGGGCATCAGGCCATTCAGTGAGAATCATCCGCGCGTCGTTCTCCAGCTCATAAGTGACTACTTTGATCTCCGTGGCCCCGACGGAAAGCGATGGGTGCTTGAGCCTCATCAACTGCGAAGGAGCTTTGCTATGACATTCTTTCATTCGGAGGGGGAAGAGTCATCTCTACCTGCGCTCGCGTGGCTCATGGGTCATCATGATGTCGAGGAGACTTGGAGATACGTGAAGGAGTCTATGACGGGCAAGGAGATCAGTCATGCAGAAGCCTGTTTGGCGATGGCGGCTGTGAACTCAGGTGATGGCTCGGAATCTGCCCAAAAATTGAAGGCGCTTCTTCTCGAGCACTTCGGAAGCGACGATCTCGCTGTTCTCGATCATGATGATGTCTTGGAGTATCTGGAGATGCTCTCTGAGGAGCGAAAGATCAGTGTCAAGCCGATTCAGATTACAACCGGCGATCGTAGTACGTTCACAATCCTCATTTCGCACAGAGGGGAATGATGCCAAGGCTCAGTAAAGGACAGGTAGCTGCGGGTGTGCGGGACAAGCAGCTTCGTGCTGAACGGAGTGTTCGGGGCATCATCGCCATCCTGGACGAGGCGGTGGCAGTTGGGTCCCTTCTTGAAGAGCATAGTGATCTCTTTAGACGCATGAGTGATCTTGCCGGGATGAATGATGAGGCTCGAGGCATCTTTCCGATGTCGGTTCGAACACTCAGGAACAATGTGGAATCGCTGTACCCAGGCGGGATGGAAGCGTTTAGGCGTGCCATCGGAGAGCTTCTGGGGGCCGCGAGGAAGCCTGTTGCACAGCAGGAAGATGAGGCTTGGCTGGAGGATGCTGTTCTGGACATGACCGCTAGGTACAGTGATCTCGTGCAACGCTTCAAGAGGCTGGCTCTTGGATCGGAGGTCGCAGCCGATGAGCTAAAGCGACACTTCGATCGGTACCGCGGCTCTAGCTCCCTACGGGTAGTGAAGTGAAGATTGATGGTGGTTTGTGTAGGAGGGCCAGCAATCAATTCCGGTTACCGGGGGTTGGACGCGTCACCTCGTTCCTCGATAGGGGCGCGGCAGGAGGCATGAAGGTGGTGTTCTTCCCAAACGGCCGTTCTTGCTGGGAAGTGAATGCGTACCTAGTTCATTGCCGACGCCTTGGGCTGACGGTAGGTACGATATCCACCTATGCGAGTGAGCTAAGCCTGCTGGTACGATTTCTGTACTTGCGTCGCCTGGAGCTGAGAGAGATCGATGATGATCATCTGATCGAGTTTGCTGATTGGCTGGTGGTTCGGGATGAGTCCAGCGCAAGGCACATCAATCGTATCCTCTCACGTGTTCTCGCTTTCATTGGCTGGGCCGAATGTATCAGTCTCGGCCCTTTCCAGATCGGCCGGCTTGGTGAGCAGGCGATTATCACGGTTGAAAGGCGCGTGGTGAGGACGAAACGGCTGGACCGGGTGTCCTCGGACAGGCATGCAGCGATGCTTCCAAGTGGTGCAAAGCGAGTCGTACGACCAATGCCTCTTGAGGTATTTCGCCGACTCCTGGCGCAGTGCGAGCGAAGCGCGAAGCGCACCTTCGTAAAGAGTCGCAATCGCGCGATGCTCCTGATACTCGCGGATACCGGGATCAGGCGCGAAGAGCTTGTTTGGATCAGGGTCACCGATGTACTTGATGCATCGAAGGGTGATGGCATGCTGAAGGTGCGGACCTCGAAGAGGAGGGGGAACCCTATACGTCTGGTTCCTGTTCCCGCACTAACTTTGCAGGATGTCATGAAGTACATCAGGGTGCAACGGGAAATGCATATGCGCCGCCATACCAAGTCCGGACGGGGGAGTCGCGACAAGGGTTGGGTCTTCTGCTCTCAGAGCGGTTCAAGGCTAGCTGCTGCAACGGTGAGCCAGACTTTCTCGGATCTGCGGGCGCTTGCCGGAGTTTCAGAGCGCGCTACGGCTCATATGCTTCGACACAGGTACATAACTCTTCAGGTCATCGATCGGATCAAGAGGCTTCGAAACATTGGGATTCTTGGCGTTGAGGCAGCAGCAACGGTACTCGCACAGGTGGCTTCTTTAAGCGGCCACTCCAATCCTACTAGCATGTGGGACTACATTGACTGGGCCTATCAGGAAATGGCCTCGGATGCCGAGAACCGCGGGACCTTGGAGATTGGCGAGCTCATCCGGGAACTGGAGGTTTTTGGTGAAGCGGCGATAGAAAGCTCCGAAGGGAGAGCCCTGCTTAGCCGAGTTCGTAGCGCACTTGCTTCGCAGCTTGAGAAGGCTCCGAAACTGGGTGTACTCGCCCACCAAGGGATGGGGCTGGGATGAACTGCTTGTGCAGGGGCGCCGGTGGTATGGGTGAGAGCCCTTTGCTGTTGGTGTGGTGCGGGCGATCCAGCACCTCTAGTAGCCGGAAGCGACGTCCATCGAACAGGGCGTCACTGGGGACAGTGAATGTCCTACAGAGTATTGGGTGTCGTGACCACCTTGATCGGTTGCCGGCGACGCCGTAAAAAGCGCCTTCTTCCTTGCGGATGCGATGCACACGCTTGTGGTCGTCCCACCAGGCGTCCCAGCGAAGCATCACCAACACGGGCTCACAGCCATAATGGATGCGCGCGTGAGTGCCCGAAAGCACATGGTTCGCGTTCCGAGTCGCCCTTGCACTGACCGGAATTCAATCGTTGGCGGTCGTGCTGTTCGCTGGCGTCGTACTTCGAGCGTGTAGCTCGTTTCCCTCGGTGCCCTCTCCGCTGGATGCTCAGGCATTCTGGGCAACGGTAGCGTGCTTGATCGTCGGCCGCACCGTCTTCGCTATAGGTTCCCAGAGCCTTGGGCCAGGCATTGCTCGGTCACGCGTGTTGCGCTGCTGGTCGGAACCGAACCGCTCTCGGAGCGCTATTTGACTCTATTTGGATGGGTGAGGTCATTGGAAAAGCGGCTTGGGCGGGGGCGAGGCCGGACAGTCCGGAGGAGCGCTTGGGCTGGCGCCGATACCGATTGTGCTCAACGTCCCGCGGGAACCAGTCCAAAGCGCATCAGCTGAGCGGGTGCAGCTGGGCTGCTGACGTGAAACTCTGATATCCGCTTCTGGCCGAAAGCGGACGCTTAGCTCAGTGGCTGTCTATACGGCACATTCCTGGTCGGCGTGCTGACGGAGATTACCAAGTGGGTCAAGCGGAGCGGGCGAGGGATTGAACGGCGCTCCGGCAATAGCACACGCGTCGGCTGGCGTCGCGGCAGGTGAGATGGGCTGGGCTTAGCTTTTTGCCAAACTCGGCGGAAGGCGGCATAGTCTTGCACATATTACCGATCAAGTACTTTGCGGATATTCCCATGGACAAGAAGGGCAAGGCAGCCAACCAAGCTCTCTTTGAGGAAGACTACGTGCTGCGGTCACTCGGGCGGATTGGCTATGACCCAGATATGGCGCTCACTGAGCTGGTGGCCAACACGTGGGATGCAGGGGCTGCCAGGGTTGCCGTGATCATCCCGGAGGAAACAAGTGGCATGCTGTCGGTCGAAGACGATGGCCACGGGATGACCGAGGACCAGTTTCGCAAGCGCTGGATGACCTTGGGATACAACAGGCATCGAAGCCAAGGGGCGAACGTCCAGTTTCCTTCCGAACGCGACGATTGGGTACGCATGGCCTTCGGACGCAACGGTATTGGTCGCCATGGCTTGTTGTGCTTTTCTGATCATTACACGGTCGAAACTTGGACAAATGGCGTTCTTTCTACCTTCGTGATTGGGACCCGAAATCAGCCGTCGCCGTTCTACATCCAAAGCCATGAGACAGCCACCCGTTCGGGCCATGGCACCCGGTTGTTGGTGGAGGTTGAACGCCACCGCCCAGATCCAGATCGGATCAGGACGGTCCTGTCAGGACGCTTCCTGCACGATCCGCAGTTCGTCGTTTCGGTGAACGGCCAGTCCGTCCCGCTGTCTGAGCATGAGGGCCTTCTGGAGGAACGCAAGATTCAGGTCGAACCTGGCTTTGATGTCACGGCGTATGTGGTGGACACAACACGCACAGCGAAATCCACCCGCTACCAAGGCGTAGCGTTTTGGGTGAGCAATCGGTTGGTCGGGCTGCCGAGTTGGACCGTTGGGCCGATGGTCGTTCTGGATGGGCGGGTGCGCTTTGCCAAGCGCTATGCCCTCGTGATTGAGTGCGGATCGGAGTGGCTTTCCGAAATCGAACCAGACTGGTCGAAGTTCAAGACTACGGAGCGAACTGATCACCTTTTCGAAGCGGCCAACGGGTATGCCCAGGAAATGGTCGAGAAGTTGTCGGCCCACCTGATCGAGGAGAACTCAGAAGACGCGCTCTACAAGAATCGAGAGGATCTGCGGACGCTACCTAGGCGATCCATGCTTGAAGTAGCCCAGTTCACAAAGACCGTGGTGCATGACCAGCCAGGGATACCGCCGGAGACCCTCAACAAGGTCGTCAAAGCGGTTATCAAGATTCAGAAGGCACGAAGCGGTTCAAGTTTCCTTGACAAGCTGATGCAGCTGGATGAGCACGACATCGACGGGCTGGATCGATTGCTAGGACAGTGGACTGTGGAGGATGCGCTCACGGTTCTGGATGAGATCGACAGTCGTTTGTCCATCATTGCCGCCATGGAGAAGCTCAGCGGCGACCCGGAAGCTGACGAGTTGCATACCCTTCATCCGCTCGTGACGCAGGCGCGTTGGCTATTTGGGCCGGAGTTCGACAGTTCGGAGTATGCATCGAACAACACCCTGCGAACAGTCGCCACCAGTCTATTCAAAGCGAGAAAGCAGAATCAGACCTTTGCTAATGCTGCGAAGCGCCCCGACATCGTCGTCCTCTCCGATGCCACTCTCTCAATCGTCGGGACGGAAAGTTTTGATACCGGCAAGGATCAGCTCGTGATGATGCGCGATGTCCTGCTCATCGAGTTGAAAAAAGGGCGTTCTGAAATCGGTCGCAAAGAAATGAATCAGGCGGCAGAGTATGTCGATGAACTTGTCTCCAGCGGAGGCATACAGGGTGGGCCTTTCTTCCATGCCTTCGTGGTCGGCCATTCGGTCGCATCCAATATCCCAACTGTCAATAACCGGGAATACAACGGAGCCCAGCGCGGACGGGTAACAGCGACCACTTACAACCAGCTCGCATTGACAGCAAACCGGCGCCTCCATGGGCTAAAGGCAAGAATACCCTCACGGTACGAGGAGGTTTCTGGTTACGAGCTTGTCCAGAAAGTCATGGGGACGCCAAGCCAAGCATCGTTCGCTCCGCTGGCAGAGTAGGGCGGTGTCTAGCCCGGGTTAGACGATCGCTTATGGCCGAAAGCAGACATCGTTGACGAATCCCGCTGGGGCAGAGCTCCCGGAAGGCCTATTCAGAAACCACGTTCATCAACTGCTAGTGTTCGAGGGGAAGCCGCCCTGGCAGCCGTATGAAGTATGTGGACGAGGAGATCTGCAGATGAACAACCTTGATGACTGGCTTGCAAAAGCCGCAAACGCAACGCGCGCAGATGCCAGCGCGGGAACCGATGCGCTGCTGGCCCGCCTGGCCCAGGAGCCGCCACCTGCCAAGTGGGCGGGACGCCGCGAGCTCCGCCGCGCTGTGACCTGTGCTGCGTTGTCTGCGGTGCTGACCTGTGGCGGGGTGGGCTCTGCATTCCTCGTCACCCAGTCCAACCCGCGGCCCACTTGGGTCGCGGCGCCGTCTGCCATGTCCCCCTACGCCCTGCTGGTGGAACGCTGATGGCTATCGGAACCGCCATGCGCCTGCCTTTGGCGACCTTGGCCGGCGCGGTCATCGGCGTGGTTTGCGCCCTGGGGATCGGCTGGGGCTGGCACTACCTCAACCCTGGCCACAGCGACCTGCATGAACGGCTGCACGCCGTGGTGCCCCTGGACAATTCGGAGAAGGACATCCTGCAGGCCAAAGAGCAGCTCTTTGCGACGCGCAGGGGCGAGATCGAGGCGCGCTTGCGAATCGCCAACCGTCAACTTGCCGATGCCATTGCGGCCGATCCTCGCTGGAGTCCGCAGGTAGAGGCGGCAAGCAGGGAGGTCGAGCGTGCGGCGGGTGATCTGCAGCGTATCACGCTGGAGCACGTCTTCGAGATGCGTGCAGGGCTGAAGCCCGATCACCGCGCTGCCTACGACAAGGCGCTGCTGGACGCACTGCGCAACGATTCCCCTTGAAAGCATGGCCTGAGCGTGACGATCGAGGAAGACAACAACTGGGCCGTCGAAGCTGCTGCGGGTGACCCAGCGGCATTCGCGCGCCTGGTGCGCAGGCACTCGCCGGCCATCACACAGATGGTGCGAGGCATGGGCGTTCCGGAAACCGACGTGGACGACGTCGTTCAGGAAACTTTCGTGTCGGCGTGGCGCGCGTTGGCTGAGTATGACCCCGCTCGCCCAGTGCTTCCGTGGTTGATGCGTATCGGAATCAACAAGGTTCGCGATACCCAGCGTTTCCGCCGCGTGCGTTACTTCCTATTCAAGGCCCGGCCCATCGACGATGAAGAGGGCCGGACGCTGGTATCGGATCAGGCCGGCCCGGAACAGAGCGCCAGTTCCAGCCTTGAACTCGCCAGCGTGATGCGCGTGCTCGACAGCATCGATCCCGCCTTACGCGAGGCACTGGTGCTGACGGCATTCGTCGGTCTGTCCCAGGTTGAAGCGGCCGCTGCGCTGGGAATCAGCCTGAAAACGATCGAAGGCCGCGTACTTCGCGCCCGGGCAAAACTGGCCTCGGCGTTGGGTCGTTAGAAAAAAATCTCCCAGATGTGAGGGGAGCGGCACACAGGCCGCGTAGTGCATGAGACGACCGCTGATGCGGCATCACTGCACTGGACCCCTGGATGAAGTACTCATTGCTTGCCTTGTCGACACTGCTGGCGCTGTTCGGCACATCGGTGGCGTGGGCCGCCGACGCGCCCACCTACGAAGATCTACTGGAACAGAGCAGGGCGCAATCGCCTTACCTGCAGGAAAAGCGCTTCGACACCGCAGCGGCCGCCGGCGATGCCCGGCAGGCCAGAGCATTGCGCAACCCCACTATCGACGGCCTTGTCGAGAATCTCAACGCACCCTTAAGCAATGGCAGCAGCCAGCGCCAGACGACCTACACCCTGACCCAGCCGCTGGAGATCTTCGGCCAGCGGAGCGCGCGTATCCAGGCGGGCGAGAAGGGCCTGCAGGCGGCCGAAGCTCGGCAACACCAAGCGCAGGTTGAGTTCTCGGCAGCGCTGGCGGTGGCCTACGCCGCTGCCGAGGCCAGCCTGATTCGCCGGGCAATCGCGCAGGAGGATGTGGAGCGCGCCGAGGGCGACCTGCGTGCGGCCAAGGCTCTGGTGGAAGCTGGCAAAGAGGCCAGCCTTCGTTCCGCCCAAGCCCAGGCCGGCCTGAGCGCGGCGCAATCGGCTGCTGCCAGTCGCGATGCCGAGACGACGGCTGCTCTTGAGCAGTTGTCGGTGCTGGCCGGCCAGACCGAGACGTACTCAGGTGTGGGCCAGTCCCTTCTAGAGCGCGACTGGCCAACGGTGGGCGCAACCGCAGGCGATGCCACGGCGGTGCTGACAGCCAAGGCGGACGTGGACGCTACCGAAGCCCAACTGCGTATCGAAAGGCTCAAGCGTGCGCCGGACCTGAGCGTGTCTGCAGGGCGTCGCAGCTTTGCAGCAGGTGGGGACGCGCTGGTCGTGGGCCTTTCGCTGTCCGTACCGCTGTTCGACCGCAACAGTGGCGGCATCAGCGCCGCCCGTGCCCGTACCGACGCGGCCAGGGCGCGATTGGACGCTGCGCGCCTGCAGAGCCAGGCAGATCGCGCTACCGCGTTGTCCCAGGTGGCTGCGGCGCGACGCGGCCTCGAGGCAGCTGCCGAGGGTGAAAAAGCCGCGGCCGAGGCCTACCGCATGGGCCGTCTGGGGTATGAGGCCGGCCGCACGCCCCTGGTGGAACTGCTGCTCAGCCGCCGCACGTTGACAGAAGCGCGGCTGACCGTGGTCGATGCGCGCCTTGCCCGGGTCCGTGCCTACGCATCACTTGCAATGGCCAATGGCCAGATCGTCTTCGGAGACCGTTGAATGAAGCGAAACACCCCTTCCGTGAATACTCTGGGCATGCTCGGCGTCGCCGCGCTGGCGCTTGGCGCAGGCTTCGGCATCGCCCGCCTTTCGCAGTCCTCCAGCGCGCCTGCCCCGGCAGACGCTGCGCCCACTGCCGCTGAAGATAACGGCGGCGTGCAGGTCGTTGCCATTCCCGATGCATATCTTGGAGCAGCCGGTATTGCCGTTGAGGCTGTCACCTCTGCCGACGTGGCAGCCAACATTGGCGCAGCAGGCTCCGTCGTTGCCATTCCGGGTGGTGAAGCCGTGGTGGTATCCAGGGCCGCAGGCAACGTGACCGAGGTGCTTCGCCAGGTGGGCGACAAGGTCGCCAAGGGCGATGTCCTTGCACGGGTCGCCAGCCCTGATGGCGCACGCATTGCAGCAGATCTGCGCGTGGCCAATGCCGGTCTTTCCCTGGCGCAGAAGAACGCCAGCCGGGACCAGTCGCTGTTGGCGCAGGGGGTGCTTGCCCGGCAGGAGGCCGAAGCCAGCCAAGCTGCCTACCTGTCGGCACAGGCCGAAGCGCAACGGGCTGCGCTGGTGGCTCGCACCGCCAACGTCGATGGCGGCGGCAGCGTTTCGGTGGTCAGCCCCATCGCCGGGACCATCAGCAGTTCCCAGGCCACACTGGGTGTATTCGTTGAACCACAGGCCACCCTCTATCGCGTCACCGGCTCGAACGGCGTGGAGGTGCAGGCATCGGTGCGCGCGGGTGATACCAGCCGGATCCGCTCCGGTGATCCTGCCACCATCGTGCGCTCTGACGGCACCGTGGTATCAGGCAAGGTCCGTTCTGTAGCGACGGCGGTGGGAGGATTGACTCGAGCTGCAACCGTGGTGATTACGCCGGAAAACGCTGGCGCCGGACTTGTCGTCGGTGACGGCGTGCAGGTGCGCCTTGTGGCGTCAGCCGGGCAGTCCGGTGGCATGTCCGTTCCCGAAGAAGCCGTGCAGAACATCGATGGCAAAGACGTGCTGTTCGTGCGCACGGAGAAGGGGTTCAACGCCCAGCCCGTGTTCGTAGGCGTGCGTAGTGGTGGAATGGCGCAGATCCTCTCCGGTGTTTCCGCAGGAACCCGCGTAGCAACCCGCAACGCCTTCCTGGTGAAGGCGGAAATGAACAAGTCCGGCGGAGACGAGTGATGATCGAACAGGTGCTTACAGGTGCCGTGCGGCACCGCTGGCTGGTGTTGTTCATCACGCTGGTGATCTCGGTCATCGGTGCCTGGCAGTTGAACATGCTGCCGATCGATGTCACCCCGGACATCACCAACAAGCAGGTGCAGATCAACACCGTCATCCCCACGCTCAGCCCGGTGGAAGTGGAAAAGCGGGTGACCTATCCCATCGAGACCGCGATGGCGGGCCTGCGCGGCGTTGCCAACACGCGTTCGTTCTCGCGCAACGGTTTCAGCCAGGTGACGGTCATCTTCGATGAAAGTGCCGATCTGTACTTCATGCGCCAGCAGGTCACCGAGCGCTTGACCCAGGCCCGGCCGCAGCTTCCCGAAGGCGCCGAGCCGCTGATGGGGCCGGTTTCCACTGGCCTGGGCGAGGTATTCCACTACAGCGTCGAGTTCACACACCCCGATGGCAAGGACGCGCCACGCAACGATGGCAAGCCCGGATGGCAGAGCGATGGCTCGTTCCTGACCGATCAGGGCGATCGCCTGGCCGATGACATGGCGCGCCTAGCGTACCTGCGCACGGTACAGGACTGGATCGTGCGCCCGCAGCTGCGCACGACGCCGGGCGTGGCTGACGTCGACAGCCTGGGCGGCTATGTGAAGGAGTATGTGGTCGAGCCCAATGCAGCCAAGCTTGCTGAGTATGGGTTCTCCTACACCGACCTGGCGAACGCGCTGCAGGATGCAAATCTTTCGGTGGGTGCGGACTACATCCAGCGCTCTGGCGAATCCTATCTGGTGCGAGCTGATGCCCGTATCCGTTCGGTGGATGAGATCGCGCGGGCCGTGGTGGGTAACCGCAACGGTGTTCCGGTCACGGTGGGTGATGTTGCGCGGGTGGTGATCGACGGCGAGCTGCGGCGAGGTGCCGCCAGTCGCAACGGCTACGAGACGGTAGTGGGCAGCGCGCTGATGCTGGTGGGCGCCAACAGCCGCACCGTGGCCGCCGCCGTCGGCGACAAGCTCAAGGAGATCAGCAAGACCATGCCGCCGGGCGTGAGCATCGTCCCGACGCTGGATCGCTCGCAGTTGGTGGTGGCGACCATCAAGACCGTCGCCAAGAACCTGACGGAGGGCGCGCTGCTGGTGGTGGTCATCCTGTTCGCGTTGCTGGGTAACTGGCGTGCGGCAGTGATTGCTGCACTGGTAATTCCGTTGTCCCTGCTCATCACCGCCATCGGCATGAACAAGCTGGGCATCTCCGGCAACCTGATGAGCCTGGGAGCGCTGGATTTTGGACTGATCATCGACGGTGCTGTGATCATTGTCGAAAACTCACTGCGACGATTGGCCGAGCGTCAGCATGCCGAAGGTAGAATCCTCACTCTGAGCGAGCGCCTGCACGAGACCATCGCGTCCTCCAAGGAGATGGTCCGCCCGACGATCTACGGACAGGCGGTCATCTTCCTCGTCTTTGTTCCGTGCCTGACGTTCCAGGGCGTGGAAGGCAAGATGTTCTCGCCGATGGTGATCACCCTGATGCTGGCGCTTGCATCGGCCTTTGTCCTCTCGCTGACATTCGTTCCGGCGATGGTCGCGGTCATGTTGAAGGGCCACATCTCCGAGAAGGAAGTGCGTGTAGTGGCGGCCACGAAGAGCCGTTACCAGCCGTTGCTGCGCAATGCGATCCGGCAACCGATGCCATATCTTGCCGGCGGATTGGGCGTATTGCTGGCCGGCGCGGTGGCGTTCTCCTTCGTCGGACGTGAGTTCATGCCGACACTGGACGAGCAGAACCTGAACCTGTCCTCCGTTCGTATTCCCTCCACCTCCATCGAACAGTCGGTAGCCATCGATCTTCCCCTGGAGAAGGCTGTGCTGACGCTTCCCGAGGTGCAGACCGTCTACTCCAAGGCGGGTACGGCGAGCCTTGCCGCAGACCCCATGCCGCCAAACGCATCGGACAACTACGTCATCCTGAAACCGAAGGACCAGTGGCCTGATGGTGTGAAGACCAAAGAGCAGGTCATCGAGCGCATCCGCGAGAAGACCGCGTTCCTGGTGGGCAACAACTACGACGCCACGCAGCCGATCGAGATGCGCTTCAACGAGCTGATCGGTGGTGTGCGCAGCGACGTGGCGGTGAAGATCTACGGCGAAGACCTGACGGCCTTGGCCACCAGCGCAGACAAAATTGCTGCTGTGCTGAAGAAGATTCCCGGGGCATCGGATGTGCGTGTGGCCCAGACCGGTGGCTTCCCGACCTTCGACATGGCGTTTGATCGCGCAGCGATCGCCCGCTATGGCCTGACCGTTAAGGATGTGGCTGATACGGTGTCGGCCGCGTTGGCCGGACGCCAGGCGGGCCAGATCTTTGAGGGCGATCGCCGCTTCGATGTGGTGGTTCGACTGCCCCGCGTCGACCGAAGTGATCTGGACGTCCTGGGTGCGGTGCCGGTCATGCTGCCGCCGGGGAATCAGGAAGGCAGCCCTTCGGTGCCGCTGCGTGAGCTGGTCAGCTTCCGCTTCACGCAGGGTCTGAACGAGGTGAGTCGTGACAACGGCAAGCGCCGGATCTATGTAGAGGCCAACGTAGTGGGGCGTGATCTGGGCAGCTTCGTGGACGATGCCAAGGTAGCGATCGCACAGCAGGTGCAACTGCCGACCGGCTCGTGGATCGAGTGGGGCGGGCAGTTCCAGAACCTGCAGGCAGCTACCCAGCGTTTGGCCATCATCGTGCCGCTGTGCTTCATCCTGATTGCCGCGGTGCTGTATATGGCCATCGGCAACGGGCTGTTGACCGGCACTGTGCTGACGGCCGTACCGCTGGCGCTGGCCGGTGGCTTCTTCGCGCTGGCCTTGCGTGGCATTCCGTTCTCGATCTCGGCAGCAGTGGGGTTCATTGCTGTTTCGGGTGTGGCGGTGCTGAACGGACTGGTGTTGATCTCCGCCATCAAGAAGCGTCTGCATGACGGCATGGAGCCGAACGAGGCGGTGGAGCAGGGTGCAATGGAGCGCGTCCGGCCCGTGTTGATGACGGCCTTGGTTGCTTCACTGGGGTTTGTACCCATGGCGATCGCAACCGGCACGGGTGCTGAAGTCCAGAAGCCGTTGGCGACCGTGGTCATCGGCGGCCTCATCACGGCAACCGTACTGACCCTGTTCGTCCTGCCGGCACTGTGTGGGCTGGTGCTGCGCAGGACTGCGCGCAGGAAGGCAGCGGGCATCGAGGACCCACTGCCGGCGCCGGAAACCGATTGAGTACGTTCCCTTCCACAGTTTCACGCCCGGCCCTGCGGATCGTTCTACGATCCGCAGGGTATTGGCATTTCTGCACTCCATTCCTCCGAGGACAGCCATGATCGAGGTTCTCCGTTTTCCGACCTTCAGGAATCTGTTCGCTGCCCAGGTGATTGCGTTGGTCGGTACTGGCTTGGCGACCGTGGCGCTTTCGCTGCTCGCCTATGACCTGGCCGGCGCGCAGGCCGGCCAGGTGCTCGGCACGGCACTGGCCATCAAGATGGTGGTCTACGTCCTGCTCGCGCCTATGTCCGGCGCGGTCGTGCCAGCCAATCTGCGTAAGCCGGTCCTGATCGGGCTTGATCTGGTGCGCGCGGCCGCGGCACTGTGCCTGCCTTTCGTGAATCAGATCTGGCAGGTGTACCTGCTCATCGCTCTTCTGCAGTCGGCATCAGCCTGCTTCACGCCGCTGTTCCAATCGACCATTCCGGAAATCCTCAAGGAAGAGCGCGACTACACCCGTGCATTGTCCTTGTCGCGGCTGGCGTATGACCTGGAAAGCCTGCTCAGCCCTGCGCTGGCGGCGGCCCTGCTGACACTGATCAGCTTCCATGGCCTTTTCGCCGGTACGTCGGTGGGCTTCGTCTGCTCAGCGCTGCTGGTCGTGGTCACGGCATTCCCCTTCGTTGCAGCCTCGCCGCGCAAGGAAGGCCCCTATGCACGGGCCATCCGTGGCATGCGTATCTATCTGAAGACGCCTCGACTGAAAGGCCTGCTGGCGCTGAACCTGTGCGCTGCCGCGGGTGGTGCGATGGTATTCGTCAATACGGTGGTGGTCGTGCGCAACGTGCTGGGCGGTGCTGAAGCCCAGGTCGCCTGGGCCCTGGCTGCGTTCGGCGGCGGCTCGATGCTGATGGCGTTGGTTCTTCCCAAGGTACTGGACCGCGTACCGGACCGTCGCGTGATGCTCTCTGCAGCCAGCATGATGCTTGCGGTGCTTACCGCCTTGGGGGTTACGTGGTGGCTGACGCCCTCCGCGATCGGCTGGCCCCTGGTGCTGTCCGGCTGGGCATTGCTGGGCATGAGCTACGCCGGCTTGGTGACACCAGGCGGCCGGCTGCTACGGCGCTCGGCAGAGTCCACTGACCTTCCTTTCCTGTTCGCCGCGCAGTTCTCGCTTTCCCACGTCTGCTGGCTGATTGCCTACCCACTGGCCGGTACCGTGGGGGCACGCCTGGGCATGCCGGTGGCGGTTCTGGCGCTCGCGGTGGTGGCCTGCGCGGGGCTTCTATTCGCCTGGCGTACCTGGCCTGCGAATGATCCTGACGCAATCACCCACCGACATGATGATCTCCCTGCGGACCACCCGCACATGCAGGAACACGCGCATACGGAACAAGGCCACTCGCACCGTTTTGTCATCGATGACAACCATACCCGTTGGCCCGGATGAACGACGAGTCACCAGAGATGCCCAGTAGCGCGCGCACGCTGAACACCCCCCCTTTTTCGTGTCGACTTTGATCCAGCAACACACTAGTCTTTGAGCATGACATCACTGCGCCGGATATCGAATGTGCGACTGCTCACCAGCATCTTTCTGATGCTGGTGGCGAGCATGTTCCTGCGCCCGGTGCTGAATCATCTTGGCGAGCTGCATGGTCTGCAGCACATGGTGCAGACCGCAGCCGAACATGGACATCCGCACGCGGGCGATCGTGATGCTGCAGATCGGGATCCTCTGCACGCGTCGGGCGGCCATGGCGTGCTGCACCAGTCCGATCTGGGCGGGTCACTTGGCATCCTGCTGGACGTAGCACTCCACGATCCAGCCATCGGCCGTGGTGCGCACCCCTGGCATCGCCAGGCAGCGTTCATTGCCCATCACTGCTCATCGTTGTTCAGGCCTCCCATCGTCGCGGCCTGATGCCGGGCGCATGTCTGCCGCGCTGCCTGCTTTCTGCGGGCGTGCGGCTGGCTTGCGGCTAGACGCATCGCAGTTCCCCTCTGTATTCCGGCCACGATCCGGCTGACTCCTGCGCCACCGCGCGGTAACGACGTGCATGCGTGCCCTGGCACACATCTGCATGGCGTTGCCGTGCGCCTGTGGCGGGGCGCGGCGCGGAGGTCCGTGGCATGTCATGTCACTCAAGAACTCCATCATGATCCCCAGACCACATTCCGGGTTATCCACCCGTACCCATCCCATGGCCATGCCGTCGCACTGGCCGCGCACGCTGCTCGCAGCGATAACCATGTTGCTACTTGTTTTCACTGCCGATGGTGCTCTGGCGCATGCCATCGCCGAGGGCGACAAGGGTTACATCCAAGAGATATCAGGGGTAAATCTGATCGCCTTCGCTTACCTGGGCGCCAAGCACATGGCCACCGGGTATGACCACATTCTGTTCCTGCTGGGCGTGATCTTCTTCCTTTACCGGATGAAGCATGTCGCGCTGTACGTCACCCTGTTTGCCATCGGTCATTCCACGACGATGCTGCTGGGTGTGCTCTTCAATGTGGGCATCAACAGCTATCTCATCGATGCGATCATCGGCTTGTCAGTGGTCTACAAGGCGCTGGACAACCTCGGTGCCTACCAGCGTTGGTTCGGCTTCCAGCCCAATACCAAGGTCGCGACACTGGTGTTCGGACTGTTCCATGGCTTTGGCCTGTCCACCAAGATCATCGAGTACGACATCTCCCCCGATGGTCTTCTTCCGAACCTGCTCGCCTTCAACGTCGGGGTGGAAATGGGGCAGATGCTTGCCCTGGGCGCCATCCTGATTGTGATGGGCTACTGGCGCCGCACCGCCAGCTTCTTCAAGCACGCCTACTTCGCCAACGCGGCAATGCTCTGCGCAGGTTTCGTCCTGATCGGCATGCAGCTGACCGGCTACGCCATTTCCTGAATCCTTGAGAGATCCCTACCATCATGTACAACAGCAAGCCCCTCGAAAGTGACCTCCCCAGCAGCCGCCAGCTGGCGCGCACTACCCTCATCGCCGCCGGCATCGCCGTCGTGCTTCTCATCGGTGTCGTGCTGCCTGCGGAACACGCCGTGGATCCGTTGGGTATAGGCCGAATGCTGGGTCTGACCGAGATGGGACAGATCAAGCAGCAACTGTCCGAAGAAGCCGCAGCGGATGCGGCCATGGATGCCCGGGCCGAGGAGGGCCTCGCCGTGCTCACCCAGGTCTCCACGCGGGATCGCCAGACAGTCGAAGTCACTCCCAAGCCGGCCGCTGCTTCGGCCTCAGCGCCCGCAGCCACGGAATGGCGTGACGAAGCCGAAGTCGTGCTGGCGCCCGGTCAGGGTACCGAAATCAAGCTTTCCATGAAGGAAGGCGAGCGTGCGACCTACACTTGGTCGGTCCAGGGCGGGGTGGTGAACTTCGACACCCATGGTGACGGCGGTGGTCGTGCGATCAGCTATGAGAAGGGGCGAGGTGAGGCGTCCGACCAGGGCGTACTTCTGGCCGCCTTTACGGGCAACCACGGCTGGTTCTGGCGCAATCGCGGCGAGGAACCGGTCACCCTGCTGCTGCGTACGGGCGGGCAGTATGAACAGCTGAAGAAAATGTAAGACCAGGCCAGGAGGGCGTGCCCGGGGCAGCCGGGTACGCTCCTCTGCAAACATTCGTCCTACCATCTCGACAAGGCCACGTGCCACATTTACCCTAGATCCCATGCGTCTTTCCGCCCGCCACCGTGTGCTCGCCCGCATCAGCCTTTTCGCGCTGATGCTGCTGAGTGTTGTGGCGCGGCCGATGGTGATCCAGCTGAGCGAACTGCATGGTCTGGAGCACGACATCGCCGCTGCGTTCGACCATGGGCATTCCCATCCGGCCGGAGCCAGTGACAACCTCGACGACGACCACGCCTCTGGTGCGCACAGCGTGCTGCACCAGGCAGACGCAAGCTTCGCAGGGAGCCTGTTCAATGGCCACCACCAGGTAGTCGCTCTCGCACTGAGCGCCGACGTGCCCGCATTGCGGCTGCTGCGCGTGCCTTTGGGTTATCCCGCCTCGCCCTTCCGGCCTCCGATCGTCTGACAACGCCTGCCGCGTCCGCGCGGCCTGTTCTGCTGCCTGCCTTAGCGGGCGGCAGCGCGTTGTTCTAACATCTTTCCGGAGGCTTCCGTGAAATTCCGTAGTGTGTGGGCGCTGGCCATTGCCGGCGCCTGCGGTATGGCCGTGCCTGGCCATGCCGCCGAAGTTCTGCGCCTGGAGGAAGCGGTCGCCCGCGCCCTGGGCAGTCATCCGAGCGCCGCAGCTGATGCCGCCCAGCTGGAGGCAACCCGCAGCCGTGCAGCCCGGGAGGGCCTGCCGGCGCCCATCATTCTGGGCGGGGAACTGGAGAACGTTGCTGGCAGCGGCAGCGTTTCAGGGATGGATGCCGCTGAGGCAACGTTCCGCGTATCCCGCCTGCTGGAACTCGGCGGCAAGCGCGCTGCGCGACAGGCATTGGGCGGCGCGGAGATCGACGCGGCCCAACGGGCAGGGGACGTGACTCGCGTAACCATCGCCACCCGAGCCGCAGGACGGTTCATCGATGTGCTGGCCGCGCAGGAGCATGTGGAACACGCGCAGGAGCGCATCGCGATGGCGCGCGCCCTGCAGCGAGAGGTCGGGCGTTGGGTCTCGGCGGCGCGCAATCCTGATTCCGACCTGCGAGCGGCAGAAATCGCAGTTGCCGACGCCGAACTCAAGCGCGATCAGGCGCTGGAGCGTCTGGAGTCGACACGCCATGCGCTCGCAGCTTCATGGGGTGCGTTGACGGTCGACTTTGGCGCCGTCGCTGGTGATACCTCGGTGCTGCCCCCCCTTGAGCAGTTCCAGGCGATGGCCGCGAAGCTGCCTTCGACACCTCAGCAACAGCTTCTTGAGTCCCAGGCAGGCGTGCTGACCGCGCGCCGTAACGTGGCGCTTGCCGCCGCCCGGCCAGATGTCAGCGTGGGCCTGGGCATTCGCCGGCTGGAAGCCACCAAAGACAGCGGATTGGTGATGTCGGTTTCTGTCCCATTGGGCAGCCGCAAGCGATCAGCGTATTCCGTTTCTGAAGTCGACCACGAGCTGTCTGCCCTCAGTGCCCGGCGCCAAGCGCAGGCCGTTGAACTGCAACAGGAACTTTTCGATATCTACCAGCAATTGCGGCAAGCGCAGCTGGAGGTCGAGTCGGTACGCGAACGCCAGCTGCCCAAGGCCGAGGCAGCACTGAAGCAGAGCCGGCGCGGCTTCGAGGAGGGCCGATTCTCCTATCTGGCGCTGGGCCAGGCGCAGAAGACCCTGTTCGACCTTCGCGAGCGCGAAGTTGAAGCCGCCGCCCGCTATCTCCGACTGCTGGTCGAGGCAGATCGCCTCACCGCCTCCGCTCTGGACATCCGCCCATGAACCGCTACGCATTCCTGATCATGTTCCCCTTGGTCCTTTCCGCCTGCGGCGGTGACAAAGCCGCGACCGAAGCCTCTACCGAGACAGCTGCCGCATCCGCCGACTACGAACGAGGGCCGAATCGAGGGCGCATGCTGCGTGACGGCGATTTTGCCCTCGAGATCACCGTTTACGAAACCAACACGCCGCCACACTTCCGTCTTTACGCGTATCGCAACGACAAACCGATTCCGCCTTCCGAAGTGCAGGCGAGCATGCAGCTCAAGCGTCTGGACGGCGAGGTCAATACCTTCAGCTTCAAGCCGGAGAACGGCTACCTCGTCGGCAGTGGGGAGGTCACTGAGCCGCACTCGTTCGATGTGGTGGCCGAAGCCACCGCAGCAGGCAAGTCCCATCGCTGGAACTACCCCTCCTATGAAGGCCGTACGCGAATCGAACCACAAGCAGCTAAGGACGCGGGCATCGTGGTGGAAGCAGCAGGCAGTGCCAGCATCCGCGACACAGTGACCTTGATGGGCAACGTGACGGTCAACACGGCGCGGCAAGCCGCAGTGAAAGCACGCTTTCCCGGCGTGGTGCGCAGCGTTGCAGTCGAGATGGGCCAGCGAGTCAGTGCGGGCCAGACTCTGGCCACGGTGGAAGGCAACGACAGCATGCGCAGCTATGCCGTCATCGCGCCGTTTGGCGGAATTGTGTTGGCGCGTAATACCAGCGTTGGGGACGTGGCGGCAGACAACACGTTGTTCGAGATCGCCGACCTCTCCGAGGTATGGGTAGACCTGCGGGCACTGGGCACCGACGCCGAGCGGCTTGCTGCAGGCCAGGTGGTGACGCTTCGCTCAGCCACTGGCGCCCATGAAACCCAAGGACGGGTGCAGAGCCTGCTCCCCTTGGCCAGTGCCGGCCAAAGCGTAGTCGCACGGGTCAGCATCCCCAATGAAGACGGCCGGTGGCGCCCGGGTATGGCCGTGTCGGCCGAGGTCGTGTTGTCCGAAACCCAGGTCCCGTTGGCAGTCAAGGAATCCGGGCTGCAGCGCTTCCGTGACTTCACCGTGGTCTTCGCACAGGTGGGCGACACGTATGAGGTGCGCATGCTTGAGCTCGGCAAGCGCGATGGGCAGCTGGTCGAGGTACTCGGTGGCCTCAAGCCCGGTACCCGTTATGTCAGCGAGCAAAGCTACCTGATTCGCGCGCACATCGAAAAGTCTGGCGCGAGCCACGATCACTGAGGGGCATCCCATGCTAGAGCGAATCATTCGCGCGTCCATCGCGCATCGATGGCTTGTGCTGCTGCTCGTGCTGGCGCTGTCCGGCCTGGGCATCTGGAACTACAGCAAGCTTCCCATCGACGCCGTGCCTGACATTACCAATGTACAGGTACAGATCAACACCGAAGCCCCTGGCTATTCGCCACTGGAAGCCGAGCAGCGCGTGACTTTCCCGGTTGAAACCGCACTGGCCGGGTTGGCACGTCTGGAGTACACACGCTCAATCTCGCGCTACGGCCTTTCGCAGGTGACCGTGGTATTCGAGGATGGGACAGATATCTACTTCGCCCGCCAGCAGGTTGCTGAGCGTCTGCAGCAGGCGGCCTCCCAGTTGCCCAATGGCCTGAAGCCAACACTGGGACCGGTTGCCACGGGCCTGGGCGAAATCTTCATGTACACCGTGGAGGCCGAACCAGGAGCTGAGAAAACCTGGACGCCAATGGCACTGCGTACCCTGCAGGACTGGGTGGTACGCCCGCAGATGCGGCACCTGAAGGGCGTGACCGAGGTCAACACCGTGGGCGGTTACGTCCGCCAGTTCCATATCACGCCAGACCCCCGCAAGCTGCAGGCCTATGGCCTGACCCTGCAGGACGTCATGGAGGCCGTTGCCCGCAGCAATGCGAACGTCGGTGCGGGCTACATCGAGAAGAGCGGCGAGCAATACCTGGTACGCGTGCCTGGGCAGGTTGCCGACATGGACGGCCTGCGCAAGATCGTGGTGGCCAATCGTGAGGGGCTGCCGCTGCGAGTAGGCGATCTTGCTGATGTCCACGAAGGCACCGAGCTGCGGACCGGCGCCGCCACCAAGGATGGCAAGGAAGTTGTGCTTGGCACGGCCTTCATGCTGATCGGCGAGAACAGCCGGGCCGTTGCCCAGCGCACCGCTGCCAAGCTGAAGGAGATCGACGGCACGCTGCCCGAGGGCGTTCGTGCACACCCGGTGTATGACCGAACCGAGCTGGTGGATCGCACCATTGAAACGGTGAAGAAGAACCTCCTGGAGGGCGCGCTGCTGGTCATCGCGGTGCTGTTCCTGCTGCTGGGCAATCTGCGCGCCGCGCTCATCACCGCTGCGGTCATCCCGTTGACCATGCTGCTAACGATCTCCGGAATGGTGCAGAACCGGGTATCGGCCAACCTGATGAGCCTCGGTGCGCTCGACTTTGGCCTGATCGTGGACGGCGCGGTCATCATCGTGGAGAACTGCCTGCGCCGCTTCGGTGAACGCCAGCATGCGCTGGGACGCCTGTTAACGCGCGAGGAGCGATTCTCCCTGGCCGCTTCGGCAAGCGCCGAGGTCATCAAGCCCAGCCTGTTCGGTCTGTTCATCATCGCGGCGGTGTACATCCCGATCTTCGCGTTGTCGGGTGTGGAAGGAAAGATGTTCCATCCCATGGCCTTGACCGTGGTAATCGCCCTCACCGGTGCCATGGCGTTGTCGCTGACGTTCGTGCCGGCTGCCGTGGCGCAGTTCGTCACCGGCAAGGTGTCCGAGAAGGAAACCAAGGTCATGCGTGGCGTAACCCGCCTGTATGGCCCTCTGCTGGAGCGGGCGGTCAGTGCCCGTAGGTGGGTGGTCGGCGCAGCGGTTGCACTTACCGTGGTGGCCGGCATCGGTGCCAGTCGCATGGGTACAGAGTTCATCCCCAACCTGGATGAAGGCGATATCGCCCTGCACGCGCTGCGCATCCCCGGAACCAGCCTTACCCAAGCCATCGGCATGCAACGCCAGCTGGAAGCTGCCATCAAGCAGTTCCCTGAAGTCGACGAGGTGGTGGCCAAGATCGGTACTGCCGAGGTGGCGACCGACCCGATGCCTCCGTCGGTCGCCGACACCTTCATCATGCTCAAGGATCGGGACCAGTGGCCGGACCCGCGCAAACCAAAGGCCCAGCTGATTGCCGAGCTGGAGAAGACCGTCAGAGCCATCCCCGGCAACAACTACGAGTTCACTCAGCCGGTGCAGATGCGCATGAATGAGCTGATCGCCGGCGTGCGCGCGGAAGTGGCGATCAAGCTCTATGGCGACGATCTGGATCAACTCGCACAGATCGGCAGCCAGATCGAGGACGTTGCCAACCGGATCACCGGCGCAGCGGACGTGAAGCTGGAGCAGGTCTCGGGCCTTCCGTTGATGACCATTACGCCTGACCTGGACGCGTTGGCGCGCTATGGCGTGGCAATCGACGATGTGCAGAAGACCGTATCGGTCGCATTGGGTGGGGAGTCCGTTGGCCAAGTATTCGAAGGTGATCGTCGTTTCGACATCGTCGTGCGGCTGCCCGAGAACCTGCGTCAGGACACGCGCACGCTGGAATCACTGCCTGTACCGGTGTCAGGTTCGACAGAGGCCGATGCTGATCGCGGTTTCGTTCCGCTGGGGCAGCTGGCCAAGGTTGAGGTGGCTCCAGGCCCGAATCAGATCAGCCGCGAGAACGGCAAGCGGCGTGTGGTTATCACCAGCAACGTCCGCGGACGCGATCTCGGCTCGTTCGTCGAGGAGCTGCGCGCCGCCGTCGGAGATGAAGTCCAGCTGCCTGAAGGTTACTGGGTGGAGTATGGCGGCACGTTCCAGCAGCTCATCTCGGCCAGCGAGCGGCTGATGGTGGTGGTGCCCGTAGTGCTGGTGATGATCTTCGGCCTGCTGTTCATGGCGTTTGGTTCGGGACGTGATGCCGCCATCGTTTTCAGCGGCGTGCCGCTCGCCCTTACCGGCGGTGTGGCGGCTCTGTGGCTGCGTGACATTCCGCTGTCCATCTCGGCCGGTGTCGGGTTCATCGCGCTTTCGGGCGTGGCGGTACTGAACGGCCTGGTGATGATCAGCTTCATCAAAAGCCTGCGGGAACAGGGTGTGCCTCTCCACCGCGCTGTCAGCGAGGGGGCAGCGGGACGCTTGCGACCTGTGCTGATGACTGCCCTGGTCGCCAGCCTGGGCTTCCTGCCCATGGCACTGAACGTCGGTGCCGGCGCTGAAGTACAGCGTCCTCTCGCCACGGTGGTCATCGGCGGCATCGTCTCGTCCACGCTTCTGACGCTGCTGGTGCTTCCTGCGCTTTACCGCCTCATCCATCGCGAGGGCGATACGTCCAAGGATGAAGCCGAATGACGCTTTCCCTTTTTCCAACGTTGAGGAACCTACGCTTGATTCCGTTGAACAGACCGTTGTCGTGGCTCCTCCTGCTGGCCGCGCTGTTGATTCCCTGGGCTGCGTTCGCCCACGGTGTCAGTGAGGGTGACCAAGCCTTCCTGGAGGACAGCACGGGCACCCAGCTGATTGCATTTACCTACCTGGGTGCCAAGCACATGGTCACAGGGTACGACCACCTGCTGTTTCTGTTCGGGGTGATCTTCTTCCTGTACCGGATGCGTGATGTCAGCATCTACGTGACCTTGTTCGCCATTGGTCACAGCACGACGCTGCTGCTGGGCGTGTTGGGTGGCTTCCACGTGAATGCCTACGTGGTGGACGCCATCATCGGACTGTCAGTGGTCTACAAGGCACTGGACAACATGGGGGCGTTCAAGCGCTGGTTCGGCGTGCAGCCCAACACCAAAGCAGCCGTGCTGATCTTCGGCTTCTTCCATGGCTTCGGATTGGCAACGAAGTTGCAGGATTTCACCCTGTCCGCTGACGGGCTGGTGCCCAACATGCTGGCGTTCAACGTCGGCGTGGAGCTGGGCCAGCTGCTGGCCTTGGCCGGCATCCTGATTCTGATGGGCTTCTGGCGTCGCCTGCCGTCCTTCCATCGGCAGGCCTACAGCATCAATACCGTCCTGATGTGTGCCGGCTTCGTGCTGATGGGCATGCAACTGACGGGCTACTTCGTTTCCTGACCTTTGATCGAGGCTTTCAATGTCCATTTCCATCAATCAGCAACTTCCCAGCACTCGCCGACTGCTCAAATCGACCGCGCTCGCCGTGGCGGTCGCTGGTGTGATTCTGATCACTACCGTACTGCCCGCCGAGTACGGCATTGACCCGACTGGCGTGGGTCGTGCCCTCGGTTTGGATGCGCTGGCCGCGAGCGGCGATTCCTCCGCATCTGAAGCCGTTCCTCAAACCTCAAATGGGCGCCCGGAAGCCATTGCGGCCTTGTCCGAGAAGGCCAAGGTCGCCTTCGGAGAGAACAAGGGGCAATCCCTTGATCCAGCGGCTGTAGGTTTTGGTTCTGGCGCGCTGCGTCAGGACACCATGACCATCGAAATCGAGCCAGGCAAAGGCATGGAGCTGAAGTCCCACATGACCACGGGTGCAGGAATGCTGTTCCGCTGGACATCCAGCGCTCCGGTTGCCGTGGACATGCATGGCGAGAGACCTGACGTGAAGGGAGCCTGGACCAGCTACGCCGTAGAGGGCGCCCAATCGAAAGCAGAGGGGACTTTCATCGCTCCCTTCGATGGAACACATGGCTGGTATTGGCAGAACCGAGGTACCTCGCCGGTGATCATCACAATCGAACTGAATGGCTATCAGGCCGACCTGTATCAGCCGTAACACCCCCGGCATTCCGCCGGAACCAACCCAGGAGTCAATCCATGAAACTGCGTTATACGTTCGCTGTATGCCTCGTTGCCGGCCTGACATGGTCCTCAGGCGCATCTGCCCACGATCCTGCCTTGCATGCCGATCCGGTGCCGGCCGCCGCGCCACAAGCTAAGCCAAAGACGTGCGAGCAGCTGGCTGATCGATCGAAGTACAAGGTTGATCTGAATGACTCTCAGACCAAGGCATTGAAGGAGCGTTGCGACGCCGAGGCGGCTTCGGGCGCTAAGAAGAAGTAAGCGGTGGGCAATGTGGCCCGGCTGTAAGTGTCGGGCCACATTGATGCAGAAGTCGCAGTGCAGGCACCGTGTGCTGGGACGTCCGTTTCTGGCCGAGATCGGACATTGCCCGCCTCGTTGAGCCGTACGCCTTGGCTGCTTAGGGTCTCTTGCACTCGGTGCCGATCTGCTCAGTGAGAACTGTCAGGGACTGCTGGAATGCGGCGGCGAATTGCTGGCTGCCCTCCCTCTCGTGGCTATGGGCGATCGAGGGGAGCAGTCTGGTCCACGTGTCGAGCAGAATCACCGGGTCTTGGTGTGTTAGAAACGAAACCCGCAACCCATACTCCATTGCTTTGAGGTAGCCGCGGTGCATCTCAAGTGCGGCCTCGCAAGCGTGGAGGCGCTCAAGGATTTCTGTGATCTCGGAGGTCATGGCAGTCTGGACAGGCAAGGGGTGGGAAGGCGATAGTTTGCGAACATCTGGACGAGTCCGCCATGAGCATCCTCAACCTTCTGCTCACTCGTGATCACCTTGTCGTCGCCGTGGATACCTTGGCAGAGGATGCTCTCACAGGGGCACATTCCGCCGGGGCAAAGCTGCTGCTGATCCCTCAGCACAACCTGATGTTTGCTACGCGAGGTTCTACGCAGTTCTTCCTTCGCATTTATGAGCTGGCGCTGCAGGCTAGCTACCGCGCAGATTTCACAATGGAACAGTTATCTGCCGAGCTGGGGTTGGTGGTGGACCAGCTGTGGCCGAACTACGAGAAGGCGGCAGCCGAGGCAGGATTACCGATCGAGCAGCTCGGGACCGAGTTGGTGTTTGGTGGCTGGTCGTCGAAGAGCGACCGGATGATGGCCACGGCATATGCCAAGAGCGGCAGCCAGCACCCTTGCGTGGTCCAGCCGATCCGGGGGCAGCTGGCCTCACCAGGCGAACCGCTCCGGGCCGTGATTCCTAGCATGGCCCAGAAGGATCTGCTGGCCCACGCACGCCTGCAGGCCAGCTACCTCAATGAGCAACTTGGCCGGCGAGTGGCGGGAGGCCGGTTGCTGGCTGGGTTCTTGCAGAAGGGACAGGCCGTGCTCAAGGATCTTGGAGAGATCTAGGTCGTTGGCGGCAATCCGGCTAACGCCAGAATCCGCCCGCCCCTTATTTCTCTTCTCCGCGGGACCAGTAGGCTCAAGGCTAGTCGTGGATAAGAAAGATCTATCGGGGGAGGGGGCTATCGTCTTCTGACCGAAGCCGGGCATTGGTCAGTCGCCCGATACTGACTTGCGCCGGCTGCTGCCGCGCCCTCTCCTAACGCGACGATCCTCAGCAGCGACACGTTGGGGTTGGTCTTATCAGAAGGACAGGAAGCTGATCAGTGCTTCCCTAGAGGTGATGTGAGGCAGATGCCCAGTTGTGCAGGAACTCCTCTTGCTCCAATGTCTCAACGGCACCAAGGCGTACCATTCTCACGCGCCTGATCGCATCCTCGCTGCTCAGGGAAGTCTTGGTGCTGAGGAGAAGCATGCAGGCGACAGTGCCTGCTCTGCCAAGTCCGCCCTTGCAATGGACGACAACCCGTTTGCCGTTAAGTAGCGCGTTGCAGATGGACGTCTCCAACTCCTTCCATCGCTGGAGGAACCCGTAATCGGGCGCGGCGCCATCCACGATCGGCAGTCCGTACCACCGTAGACCATGGTCTGCTGCACGCTCTGGCAGAGCGGCGATCTGAAGATCCTCGAACTCCCAAGGCTCAATTAGACTGATGAGATGACTTGCGCCCCATGAACTTATAGCTTGAAGGTCCATATCCAAGTCTCGCGACCACGATCCGGTCATAGCTGTGACTTGATGCTTGCCAGGCGCGAACGTCACCCCGATGGCCCCACCGCAATGGCCAACCGGGAGAGTCGCAATCTGAAGGGGGTGGGAAAGACTGGTTCTAGTCACGCTGACTCCGGCGATTGAATGGCGCGCTCTGTCATGCAGAGAACCTAGACGTGGCTTCGTCTGCGGCTCTGGCGCGATGGCTTCGATTGATGCTTAGTCAGGCGAGCTAGAAAGCAGCGACACTCTCTCCCCGATGCGTCGCTGGGCGGCCTGCAACCCACTGTCATCAGCAAGGTACGGTGATGCGAATAGCGGGGCCTCAACCCAGAACTTGTGTTGACCCCGGTGGATGTAGGGGCGGTGGTCGTCAAGCAGCAGAGCTTGGCCAAGTAGTGGAGACACGAATCGAAGGTCCTTGGTAGGCCCAGTCCATTCGACGTAGCGGACCCCTGTGAACCAGCCAGGCACATGGCCTTCCTCAGCCAGAAGTAAGGCGATTCTTAGCGACATATGCCGAGATACCGTTGTGAAAAGCACAACCTCATCAAAGGTGGTTCTAGCATAATCTAGGAAATCCCGAAGTCCTGGTCGAGGAATTTGGCTGACCGCATTGGAGATCAGGGTTCCCTCGAGATCGAGGGCGAGGATACTGGGGCGCATGCGATAGGAGCCTATCTACGTTTGAGTGCGTCGTAAGAGACGCGATCTGAGTCCTGGCCCCTCTTGCTGCCGAGCCAGAATAGGAGGGGCGAGCCAGTAGTCGTCGCCAATAGGCAGTAGGCACTCCAACGCGACATCGACCATCAGCGGTCGCCGCCATGCAGGGTCCGGCAGAAAGCAGTAGTCAGACTTGCTTAGCGTTCCTGATGCTTGCTTGCGAGATAGCCAATCTGCTCGACCGCGTATCTCGCGGCTCAGCACGGTCAATGCTGCGGATTCGTCGCCGCCGGTGCTTAAGAACTCACTCGCAGCTCCCCGGACTGACGACCAAAGCACGTATCGCTTGCGTCCCAAACTCAGCTCACGCCATTCTCTTTCCTGTACACATAGGATCTCCTCGGCGTGTTGAGTACGGATCCGATGCTTGCGTAGCAATGACACGAGATAGGCAGCAGCTTCGCGGTCGGAAAGCTGACGCCAGAGCCACTGTCGGTCCTGTGCTCCAAGCGAGGGGCGCCATGCTCTAAGTGCATGGGTTAGTGAACTACTCAGGTCGTCAGGCAGCTGACTGCTCTCCCGATAGCTCCAGCTAATAGGGTCGTAAAGAGATCGCCTTGTAGAGCCATTTGACGAGCTCGTCTCAGCTAGGACCCCCGCTGTCTGAAGGAACAGCAGCAAGTGCTGCGCAACTGCTGTGTCAGCGGCCACAGGTGCGGAAATCGAAGTGGAGCGCTCGAGCGCACACCACGCGCACGCGTAGAACGGCCCAAGCGATACTAGCAGCGCATCGAGGTCTGGCCACGGAGGGATGAGGGTCTGTTGGTCACGACCATAGATCACTCGATCCCCGGCAGTTCAACCGGCTCTGATGCTAGCAAGCCACCGGAAAGTCGTCTACACAATTTTCATGTAGTGCCCGGCTCGGCCATAGATTTCGTTCCGCTCCTCCAGGCGGACCTGATGGCTACCAAGACGATCTACCAAAGTGCGTACCTTCGGTTGGTCGGCCTGCTCCGCGAGCGACGTGAGTCGTTGGGTATCAGTCAAACCCGGCTAGCCGCTCATCTGGGGTGGCCTCAGCAGCGAGTCTCTTCCGTTGAGTCTGGGGCCCGGCGCTTGGACGTATTGGAGTTCTGCCTCATCGCCGCTGCCTTGGGGTTCTCTCCGGCTGAGGTCTCTGATCAGGTCATGAAGATGCTACAGAGCGTGCGCGGCAGCCAGATTAAGGACCGGCACTAGCGAGCGACGGTGGTGATTGCGTCAAGCCAGATGATTCATGTGGGCTCTTTCTGCGGGGGCCACCTGTGAAGCGAAGAACCTTCTTGGTTGAGCTGCTGCCAACGTTCGGCCTTGTCTGATCAATGACTGTTCTGGTTCGAGTTGCCTCGCGACCAATACGGCATGCTCATTGCTATGCAACCGCAACCAGCCGACTCAAGGTAGCTGGCTGCCGGCATAGTGCGTGCACAGTTTAGAGGGGGCCCCATTCCGTTCGTCTCCAGTGCTCACGGACCGCGGCAAGGTCGATTAATTGGCCGCTGCACATCAGTGCCAGCGCGATAGCACCATTGAACGGACGTCCGGTATTCGGCCGACGTATCCAGCCATCGGCGTGTCGCTGATCGGAAAAGTGTTGTGCAGTGCAGCGTGAATGCCAATCAGGTAGCTCACGCGCTCAAGCGTCTCTGGCCGGGTAGCATCGGATGCGCTTGAATATGCGACAGCAAAGGCGATCTCAACCGGCTGCCAAGGAGCGCGCTTTGCTCTTGATCGGTCAAGGACCATGCCATCGCGATCTGGCGGAAGGTTTGGCGAGCGGCTTCCGCAAGTCTGACCACCTCTGCATTAGAGAGTTCGCCCATGGTAGCTGCCCTTAAGGTCGCTTCCCGCCATGCTACGCCGGTTTGAAGGATCCAGAGCCATCATGGATGGCGGGCGTGGTGGGCATGGCGGGCATGGCAGGTATGGCAGGTATGGCAGGTATCGAAACAGTGCCCAGCCGGACACCAATGAAGCTGCTGGTGCCGGGATGAGTCGTACAATGGCAAGGAACGATACGGAGATCGGGCTTGACTGGAGACCTGTACCTGAAGGCGATTCTTACGAGAGAGGCCGTCGATACGTCCTTGCTCTCCCCTGCGTTCTTAGCGAGGGCAACGCTGACCCCGGTGATCAATGCCTGGGGCGGTCGGTACGTGCAGTCAGTAACTCCAAGCGGATCCTTCGCGAAGGGGACAGCCAATAAGAGTGGCACTGATGTGGATCTCTTTATTTCCTTGCGTCCTTCGACTCCCGATAGTCTTAAGCAGATCTACCTGACGCTCTTCAACGCTCTGACAGATGCGGGCTACGTTGTGCGTAAGCAGGATGTGTCTCTGGGCATTCGGGTGGCTCAGATTGATGTGGATCTTGTGCCTGGGAAACAACAAACGGCGCTCACCACAGACTATAGTCTCTATCGCAGCCGGGCAGATACTTGGACGAAGACCAACGTTCAAACCCACATTGACGTAGTACGCGCGGCCGGCATGCAGCCTGAGACAAGGATCATCAAGCTCTGGCGGGATCAAAACAGGTTGGACTTCCCATCGGTCTACCTTGAGTTGGTTGTGATCCGGGCGTTGCAGCTCAATTTCTCCGTTAGCTTGGCCGAGCGCGTTCTGGTGGTGCTTCGCTTCTTGGCCAATAGTTTCGTAGCCGCTCGGGTTACAGACCCCGCTAACGCGAACAACGCGATCTCTGATGATCTTACGTTTGCAGACAAACTTGCGATTGAGCGCGCCGCTCAGGTTGCGCTTGCGCAAGAGACATGGGGCAGCATCGTCCAATGAATCAGCCATCACTTCCCAACCTTCTGGATCACTTGCACGAGCAGGTGGAGGCCGCGCTCAGAACTGCCCGCCTTGCGTTGCATCACCCCACCGACAAGGGAGATGCAAGTGAACAGGTCTGGATCGATCTGCTAAGCAGCTACTTGCCCAAGCGGTACGTGGTCAGCAAGGCCCACGTTGTGGATAGCGAGGGGAACTTCAGTCAGCAGATCGACGTGGTTATACACGATCGCCAATACTCCCCATTGGTGTTCACCTACTTGGGGGTGCACTACGTTCCTGCGGAGAGTGTGTATGCGGTCTTTGAGGCCAAGCAGGTAACGAGCGCGGAGACTATCGGCTATGCGCAATTCAAGGCAGAGAGTGTGAGGCGCCTGATCAGAACCACCATGCCGGTGCCTACAGTCGATGGTCCCAAACCAGCGAAGGAGCCGGCTCGCATTCTCGCCGGGTTGCTGTCATTGAGCTGCCCGTGGGTGCCACCGCTGGGACAGACCCTGGCCGACCATGTTCTTGGTCAAGCCGGGAATAGACAGCTGGATATGGGCTGTATTGCAGATGCGGGTACGTTCTTCATGAACGATGAAGGCGCGCTCGAACGGCAGGCTGGGCCGCGGGCAACCACAAGGTTCTTGCTTGAACTGATGGCTAGGCTGCAGGAGCTCGGAACGGTACCGATGCTCGACATTCGTAGCTACGCCAAACACATCCCGTAGATTGGCAAGGGAATGCCTGCCGCTGGGGCATGCGGTCACAATGGCGCAATCTGCGCACCAGGCTTTGGGGGTTTCTCTCCTTGGCGATGAATGCTCCTTCATCGTGCATGCCAGCGTAGCGGTTGCCTCGCACATGCTCTGGCCATAGCTGTCCAGGAGGGCCACAAAGTCCAAGTGAGGATCAACTTCGTCGGCGGGCCCGATGTCGGCGTACCAATCAAAACGAAGTCCTTGCTCCATGCCTTGGCGAAGGCGAGCGGGTAGCTTTTGAGCAGATTCCCAACGCTGGAAATGCCAGTGGCAAAGTTGCCCAGCGCGAAGTCGCGAATCGCTGTGTGTCCTGCCTAGGGGTAGACCCAGTAGCTAAGGCGGACTCCATGAGGAAGACCGGAGTCGGGGTTGAAGAGGTGCCTGCTGAGGCGCTCGTCGTTCCTTCCGCGGCCTACGGAGCAGATGTGCCCGAGGATTCCTCGAACTACCTGCTGTGGGCGTATCCCCATTGATTGATAGTAGGTAGCATTTTGGCGATCGGTAGGGTCTGCGTCGTACCACCGGTGGGGGAGAGGTCGAGTGGTTCCCTTCACCTCATGGGCTACTCGACGGCGCAACACCGGCCGCGGAACTGACTAATAATTTTGCCGGCGTGCTTCGGGGTGCTCGTACCTAGTGCGAAATCGATGATTGATGGGCAGCTGCTGTGACGACGCTGAGTGGTCCAAAGCGGCCGATAGCTGTGACGCGTGGGTCGGCATCTTGTGATGGGCTCCGACGTTACGAAGTACTGTATGGATAAGCCCAAGCTCGCGTCCAACGGTCATTCAAAGTGAGGAGCAGGGCGCGACCTCAATGTGTATTTCGATGGTGAGTTTAGCCACGGCACATGGCAACACCGTAGTAGCTTCCGGGCAGATCCCCGAGCGCAGCGAAGAGTGTTCCGAACAGGGCCATTGTGAAGCCGGTCTGATTGATGTGTTGGCGAAGTGTTGTCCCGTCGCTCAGCTCATGGCAGACCTTTGACTGATCAGCCGCAATGTATCCCTGCACAAGAACTGACAATCCGATGTAAATCGCTCCGATTCTCTGCGGCCAGCACAGATCACCGAACAGTCTCGCTACTAGTACGCAAACTAGCGGCATTCCGAAGGCAAGCAGAAATGCGAGGGGAATGATGTACTTTCGGACGGGCTTGGTTCCTGGAATGCTCACGGCAATAGCTAAGATTACTCAGTGACCCCTTTGGGGGCTGTGGCAATCATAAAGTATCCGTCGCGACTGCTCGGTGCTCTTTGCCGTCTGCCGTGAAGAACTGGTCGGCTCGATTGGTCATCCCTGACGACCTAAATGCCTATATGGTGAGATTCCTCACAAAAGCGGCCACCAGTTGGAAGCGTGCGGGGTACTGCACGCTACGCGCCGCGCGCGCGATACGGATATGCCCGGATTCCAACGGCTCACGCAGCGTCTCCAGTGCGCTGCGGTTCCATTCCGGAAGCTCATCCAGGAACAGCACCCCATGATGCGCCAGCGAAATCTCGCCGGGGCAGGGTGGGTTGCCACCACCTACCAGCGCCGCCGCACTCGCACTGTGGTGCGGCGCCCGGAACGGACGCTGCCGCCAGCGGCGCGGGTCCAGTCCTTCGCCACTCACAGAGGCAATCGCCGCCAGCTGCAAAGCCTCGGCTTCCTCGGTATCCGGCAGCAGGCTGGGCAGGCGCGAGGCCAGCAGCGTCTTGCCGCAGCCCGGGCTGCCGATCAGCAGCAGATGATGCCCACCGGCTGCGGCCACTTCCAGTGCGCGCCGTGCATGCGCCTGCCCGCGCACGTCGGCCAGATCCGGCAGTGGCAACGGCGTTGTGTCCACACGCTCTACTGGCGGCAGCAGGCGTGGGTTCCCCAACCCGGCGCAGCATTCCAGCAACGTACGCGCTACCCGCACATCAGCGTGCTCGGCCAGCGCAGCCTCGGCGGCATTGCCCGGTGGTACCACCAGGATGCGCCCGGCTTCAGCGGCTGCAATCGCCGCGGGCAGCGCACCGGCCACCGGCCGCAGCTCGCCGGTCAGGCCAAGCTCGCCCAGGAACTCGTACTGAAGCAGCGCCTGCGGATCGACCTGGCCACTGGCCGCAAGGATGCCCAGCGCAATCGCCAGATCGTAGCGGCCACCCTCCTTGGGCAGATCGGCAGGCGCCAGGTTCAAGGTGATGCGCCGTTGTGGAAAATCGAAGCGCGCACAGAGCAGCGCCGCGCGCACGCGCTCGCGTGATTCGCGCACGCTGGCTTCTGCCAGGCCGACAATCTGGGTGGCGGGCAGGCCACCAGAGAGATGCACTTCCACCCGCACCAGCGGGGCATCGACCCCGGCGCGGGCGCGACTATGGACCAGCGCCAGGCTCATATGTGGTTTCCTGCGGAGGGGACGCTCGATGGTGCGGCAGGCGCTCCGCAGGCAGCTATCGGGGAATGCTGGCGAAGCGGCTAGGAGGATTCCGGCAGCCGGCTTTCGAGAGTGGTCGCTCGCCATCCGGTTCCTCCACAGGTTTATTAAAGCCTCTGTCATTCTTTCAGACCAGGATCTACCTGACGCCATGGAAGGAGGCTCCTGGCGATCGCGCGCAATCAGCCGGTGCCTCGTTTGCCCTTCATTGACGAAGCAAACCTCTCAGGAGATGCACATGTACGTGCCAAAGACTCTGGTGGCCTTGATCGTGGCCGCCGCACTCGCCCCTGTTGATTCGGCATCTGCGCAGGCCCTGGTGAAGGGAGGAGGCGCCTCAATGCCCGCGTCTCTGTACAAGGGAGCGACGGACAACATCCTGCCGGCAGAATTCAGCTATGTCGTGCTGGGCTCCGGCAATGGGAAGCGTGCGTTCCTCAACAATGAGCCCGCGCTGCTGCAGACGACCGGAACGGTCCATTACGCAGGCAGTGACGCGGTGCTGACCAGTACCGAGCTGGCGGCGTACAACAGCACCTACAATTCCTACCGGTCCGGCAACGCCTATGGGCCGCTGATACAGATCCCCGTTGCGCTGGCTCCGATCATCGTTCCGTTCAACAAGCCTGGTGGCGTGCTGGACCTGACGGTTTCCCAGCTCTGCGGAGTGTTCTCCGGCAGGATCACCCGCTGGGATCAACTGCCGGCGGGAGGTCGGACGGGGCAGATCACTGTCGTCTACCGGGCGGAGAGCAGCGGCAGCAGCGAGATCCTCACCTGTTTCCTCACCGCCGCCTGCCAAACGAGCGACGTCTCGGGCACAACGCTGAAATCCAGTGGCTGGGGTCTGGTGCCCTCGTTCTCGGCGCAGCCCACGTTCGCCAACCTGTTCGTTGGCAACACGGTACCGTCCAACTTCTTGGCTGCGCCAGGGCCGGGGGACGTTGCGCTCTACAATGCGGTCCTGGTTGGAGACGGTCGGATTGGCTACACCGGGCCGGATGTCGTTGCGAACCTCAGCGATGCGACCAAGGTTGCAACCGTGAAGGGATACTCGCCTGCCGAAGTCAGCCTGCAGGCGACCATCGAAACCGTCTCGCCGCCAACCGGAGCGGCCGCCAATGATCCAGCCAACTGGGTGCCTGTGTTCGGCAACCCCTCGGTGGGTTATCCCATCGTTGGGCTTACGAACCTGATCATCGGCCAGTGCTACCAGAACCGGATGGTCGGCAACAGCCTGCGCAGATTCCTGCTCACGCATTATGGAAGTGCCCAGGTCGGAGGGGTTGAGCAGGGTCGAAACGATGTTGCCGTTCGAAGCCACGGCTTCTACCCGTTGCCCAACAGTTGGCGAAATGCGATTCGCACGCGCTTCGCACTGGCTGGCAATGCGGCTGGCCTGAACAATCCGGCGGTCTGCAACGGCATCGGGCGTCCGCTCTAGTGAGCGTGCGGGACGTGGAGTGCGCAAGTGCCGGCGGCCAGGTCGGCACTTGCTGTTCCGCGGCATGCCTTGCCCAAACAGATGGACGAGGCCTGACAGTTGGGCGCTCGATCCGCCGCGCCTTCAATCCCTGGGCCGCATCCGCTCGTGGATGAAAGCAGTAAGTGCAATATCGGCCATCACCAGCCCCTCCATCACCCGGTCGCCCACGTACTGCTCGGGCTCGCCGTTCTGGCGCGTGCGTTCGGCCGCCAGCAGGATCTCCTGCACGATGCGCTGGCCCGTGAGTGCGCAATCGGCGTCGGACAGGGAAATCTGCCGGCTGCGCAGCAGGTGGCGCTCGGGCCAGGGCTGGCCGTCGGCCGCAGCGCCCGCGCCAATGGCGTGCAGGACGGCGATGAGGCTGGTGGGGTCCAGGGCAGGGCCAGGTGACGGCGGCTGCTGGATGGGGCGCGGGGGAGGGGAGTGCGGCTTGGTCATGTCAGGCTCCGTGCATGTAGGCAGAAGCCGCCACCGATAAGGGTGGCGGACGGGGCATGGCTCGAAAACCGGATGTTGGGAACCGGCGGGTACAAGACCCCCACGCCCCGCCCGCCATAGCTGGCAGACGGATTGCCAGCCGGCACCACGCAGGGTGATGCCGGCTGGCAAGCGCAAACTACTTCCCAACGACGGGTTTTCGAGGCCCGACCACCGATGCACGGTGGCGGGGTAACGATTACCTGCTGTTGGGAGGATTGCCAAGGGGTGGGGGCCAATGCCGCCAAAACCCGAGACGCTATCGGCATTGTCGCATAGCGTGGAAAGGGGCAAGAGCCTTGGCGCGTCAGGCGGAACGGCACTTCTGGAACGGAGTCGTCAGATCCTTCGGCCAGAGACGCAAGGCGCGGCAAATGCGACAGAACTTGGTAGGCGACGGCGTATGGCGGCTATCGCCAGCAGAGCCTGGTCAGCCCGTCGACTCAGGCCGCTCGCGAAACCACGCTCCCCGTTGGCCGTTGTGCGCGAAGTCGCGCAGCTCGAATTGACGGGAATCACGGATGACGTCCAGCCATTGGGCGCAGCCATACTTCCCGGGGGTTTGTTCCGGATGATGCTCTGCCATCCACAGAGCGGCTGTGTCCAGATTCACCCAACCGTCGATCGCCCGTTCTCGGAAGGCCTGTCTCAGCGCACTGACAATGCCGGCGATCGGCCAATGGATCTGCCCATCAGGCGCGATGCCGTTGACCAGAAAGTCATGGAACTCTGGGCTCTGCACCAGTTCAGCAAAGGCTGTCATGCCCTGCGCCATATCTGCGGCAAGCGTGCGCAGTTGTTCAAACTGCCGATCGATCTCGGTGCAAGCGTGCCTGAGCGCATCCTGGGCCCTGACGCATTCATCGATAGTCCGGATGTCGTACTGCTCGAAGAAGTGGTGAACGAGCGTATTCCTGAGGTTCACCAGCGCGCGCAGATCCGTTTGCAGGGCCGCATGGGATTCCCCTGGCAGATTGATCCCTATGTGCAGGCCAAAAAGGCTTGAATCATGGTCGAGACCTGATGGGACGTCGGGAACTTCGCCGCCTTCCTTCAGCATGCATTCGGTAGTCAGGCGACCCACCAAAGCGCCCATGGTCTTGCCGCCGATCTCAGTCCTGCGGTTGTTCAAGCTCTTTGGGAGTGTTTCCGGCGTACCCGACAACTTCTGAAAGGCCAGCATGGACTTCATCAGTTGCTCGCACTGTTGAAGGCGCAGAATGCAACGACCGACAAGCCGTTGCACTTCGTGCTGCGCACCGGCAATGTCATTCGGGTCGATTACGGACATGGCAAATCTGAGCATGGGTCTCGCCAACTGTACCGCTTCGGCGGAGAGAAGCGCAGGCCGGGGCGCGAGCCGGCCGAGGCTGTTGTCCGCTTCTCTTCCGGGCGTGAGTGACTTCCTGCCTATTGACCCGAAGGACCGCCACACACATCTTAACTACAAGTGTAGTCATCGCAGGGCGATCCTGCCCGCAGCAGGAAGTCTTTGCGGGATTTGAACGGATTCCATCCCCCGGCGCAGGCCGTTACAAGGATCACTGCACGTGTTACGCCGCAATCGACTTCTTCTGTCTGCAGGTCTGGTCCCGCTTCCGTGGTTCCTGTTCTGGACCAGCGTTGCCGCCGTGTTCGCGCCAGGCTACAGCCCGCTTGCACAGCACGCCAGCGAGTTGCTGCAGGCACCAACGACCGCAAGCATCTGCGCCAGGATTGCCGCCATCGGCTCCGGCGTGGGCTTCGTGGCGTTTGCCATCGGGGTATGGCGGGAGTCCGGCCGCCGGATTGCCGTAGGCGCGCTCTGCTGGATGATCTTTGGCGTCTCGATGTTGACCAACGGGCTCTGGCCCATGGGCCATCCGATGCACGGCTTCTACACCATCGGCATCGCCAACATCATTGCGCCGGCGATGTCGCACATCGAGTTGAGCGCGTGGTCTGCCCACCGAAGGGCGTACGCCGTGACCGCTATGGTGAGCATCGCGGGCATCGTCTATCTCTGGTTGAACGTGGTGGGGGCGGACCCGGAGGGCTTCAGGGGGCTGACCCAGCGCCTGTTCTCGTCCATCAACTCGCTGTGGCCGTTCCTGGTTGCGTTGTATCTGGTGCGCAGGGATTCAAGTGCGCTGAAGGCGCAGCCGGCGCTTTGATGGAAAGGCATGCAGGCACGTGGACAGCTATTGGGCGTGTGGAGATGAAAAGGGGATGAGGATCTTTCGCCGTCAGCTGATCTACGTTCAAGTGCACCAGGACCACTTCATTGCCCGCGTGGTCGGTGGAGACAGGACCATCCGTCGCCAGTGTCATGCACTTGGCAATCGTGCGGGGCCGATCAAGGACTTCTCCACTCTCCGGCCCCAGCTCAAGGCGATCTTCTCGGAACTCATGCCTGGGTTATCTCTCGTCAAGTCGTGGGGGCTTCTGCACTTTGATCCGGTCGAGTATCCGGTCACGAAGGAAGAATTGGCTGGGTTCCAAAAGGCTGCCATGCAAAGCGGCGTGAGCTTCTGCTTTCTCTCCACGTGGGAGCAGCGGCATGAAGACAAGGATCTGTTGGAGATGTTCAAGTAGGGGCCGGCACGAGAATTCCTTCAGGTCCAAACTGTTTCGTGATTGGGAGTGGCTGAAGTACTGCGAGCGTCAGCTTCTGGCCGAAAGCGGACGTGGCGGGGCTTGGCCCGGTCCACATGGAAGTCCGGGCGGGCGCAACCCTCGCGTTACGTCAGCAGCTACTGCCATCATGTGATACCGGTCGAGGAGCTCGACAGGGTCGGCAACCTGGAGCCTTGATCAATGGGCACTATGACCGTAGCATCAGGCGATCCAAGCGCGGTGGTAGGGCTGCTCACTGTAGAGCACGGCAGCTGTGACTGTGCACGGCACCCGCTTGGTAAGGGAAGGCCGACGTAACCAAGCGTTAGGCAGACAGATCAACTTTGGTGGGATCATGAAAAAGGATGTCGCACATTACGTATGGCGGAGCATCGCAGTTCTGGTGTTCTGCGCGGTCTTAATCGCTACTTGTTTGAGCTTACATGCTAATCCGCAACCGAAATGGTTTGATTGGGTAGCGGCGGCGCCAGTGTTGTACATCATTTTTAGTCTGGCGTTTTTCAAGAATGATAGCGCTCTTGTCGAAGAGCTTGACTCAATCTTGGCTCGAATCAAAAGAGCTTTCAGCAAGACTTCGTAAGGGGTTTGGCGCGCCTGCGTTACGACTTGCAGTTGTAGCGCAAACTCCTTGCATCCGTATCAACTGGAGCTGCTTCAGATCAGTGGGGCATCGGAGTGAATGTTCCGCAGTGGGCAGGGGCGTGATGATAGAGCTTTCCATCTCAACGATCAGATCAACGCCTATCATTGTCTACGCCTTAGCGCTGGAAGACGGCTGCTTTTACGTGGGTCAGTCCTGCAAGTTCATAGAACGGATCGCCGCGCACTTTGATGGAAAGGGATCTGCCTGGACAAGACGTCACCGACCGGTCGCAGTTCTGTGTGCAAAGACGGTCCGGACGCGCGATTGGAAAGTCGCTGAGCGATTTGAGAACAGGTTAACTGTCTTTCTAATGGCCAAACATGGCTGGCAGAAGGTGCGCGGTGGTTTTTGGTCCAACATCTGCGAGAAATCAACCCGCGGCGGCCTGATTCACCACGGGAAAACCCACGTCCTCTAGCCGCCTCCAAGCAGCGGTCGCAGGGCGGCCCCGAGCAGGACAGGCTGGGACTGGGAGATGGTTGGGATTAGCACTCGTTATCAGGGGGAGGGTAAAGGTCTGCTTCTGGCCGATCCTCGACATTCTGCAGGACGAGGATCAGCTTTCCGGGCTCAGACGTCAGTCCGCTCGGCGATCTCCAAGGCGTCCTCCACGTCTATGCCCAGATTGCGAACGGTACTCTCCAGCTTCGTATGCCCACGCAAGAGCTGAACGGCCCGAAGGTTTCGCGTGCGTCGGTAGATCAACGAAGCTTTGGTCCTGCGCATCATGTGCGTGCCGTAGGAGCCCATCTCGAGGCCGGCGTCTTCCACCCAGCGATGGACGATCCGGGCGTACTGCCTCGTCGACAGGTGGGATGATTCCGCCACGCGGCTGCGGAACAGGAAATCCGAGGCTTTGAGGTCGGCATAGGCGATCCAAGCCTGGACGGCCTCGCGATTCGATTGGGTGATCTCGAACTGGACAGGTCGCCCCATCTTTTGTTGCATCACGATTGCGCGAGATGCTATCTGGCCGCCATGCGAGACGTCAGATGCCCGAGGCTTGACCAGATCGCAGGCGCGTAGCTTCGAATCAATCGCTAGGTTGAACAGAGCGAGGTCGCGGATCTTGTGGCCGAGCTGAAGTCTGATCCGGATAGCCCAAATGCCTTTCAGCTTCAGTGGAGCCTTCTGGCCGACTAGTTTTCCTTCGTTCCAAGGCTCGAAGGGTTGAGGTGTGTGAATAATTACCATGGCCAACTTCCGGTAGAGGGATGGGCCAGCGTTCGCCTAGCTCGAGAAGCTGGGGGTGTTGCGACCCTAAGCAGCCGTCCGGCAGCGGTGTGCCAAAACCTGCCATTCGCCCAGCGCGAAGCCCTCGGCAGAAATGCAAAGGGCGGCGGGTCCGGCCTAAGACTCCGCGAGAGCCGCGATCGGCGTCAGAGCCCCGCTGAGGATGCTCGGATCAGCAGCTATTCGAAACTCTGTTCACCTTCCCGATCGCGCTTGCTCTCATGTTCGATCCAGCGGTCCAGTTCGGGCAGAATGTCGGCGACCCATTGCCGAACCTCGCCTCCGACATTGTCACCCAGCGTTGAGATAGCTGCGCGACGCCGAACCAGAATATCGGCGAGCGAGCCACACCAGCTGCGCGGATGCAGCCGCGACCACGTATCACCGAGAAACGCCCGCTTGTCTCGCGCGTGGCCCAATATTTCCAGGAAAAGCGTGGAGACATCATTCTCCTCTTCACCCTGCCGCCGCTTGAACATGGAGATGCTTTTGCCAAGCAGCGGATAGCGCCGATCCGGATCGATATTCGCCCACTGAACAAGTGTCTCGGCGCCGACATCCTCCACCGGCGTGCCAGACCCAAAGCCCCCCTCAAACAGTCCCCGATTACTCGGCCGGAGCTCAGGAAGCAGGAATTCGTCGAGAGCGATGAGGGGGTGCGTTTCGAAGAGCGCCTTCAGGACATAACCGATATCGTAGGACGAGAGATAGACGGTCTCCAGCCCGACTCGGACCCGCGCGCAGATCTCGCGCAGCGTCGCCGCACCATCAGGTCCGGCGCAGCAGACCCGTATGACGGTATGCAGCCCGAAATCGCGAAGCGACTGCTTCTTCCCGAAGTCTGCGCGCAGCAGCAGCTCACGGCCGACGGCAATCAAGGATGGAGCGTGTTGTCCGCCCTCCTCCCGATCGCGGTAGAAGTGCATGTGAAGGATATCGAGCGCGATCTCCACGCCGTCGGCGAGACTGGCGATGTCGGTGAGCAGCGGGCCAAGCGCGTCGGGTGGAGACTCGCCGACGCTGCCATTGGCGATGCTGTGAAAAGTCCGCGCCGACAGGACGCCACGTTCAATCGCGCGCCGAAGCCGCGCAATGCCCTGAGTGTCGATAGCAACACGCGCCTGAAGATATGGCAAGCTCGCGGCGAGATCGGGATTCTCGATCACATCCTCCAGCGCGGCGTCGGCGAAGGCCGAATCCCTGGCGTGTGCGCCATAGATGAACCCGCCCAGCACCGTCGCATTCCGGCTTTCCACATCGGCGGCAGAAAAGAGGCCCAGCAGTTCCCGCCACATCGAATCAAGATCGGCGGCGCCATCCGACAGGCCGGTGCCGCACTCGTAGGCGCGCTGCGGATGTTGTTCGACGAGCAGTTCGGCGATGAAGGCAGCGCGCGTCTCCGGATCGTGCGCGAGCGCGGCTCCGATCTCCTTCGCGAGCTGGGAGGCGCGCTCATACGGCTTCATGACATCGCCGTCGTCGACATCACCGTCAGCGACATCCCAGCCGAAACTGCTGCGCCCCAGTACCACCGCACGGGCCTGATGGAGAAGATCGGTGGGTTTCAGGCGGTCGATGAGCGCGGTGAGACGCGCGCGCACCTCATCAGGCATAGCGTCGCCCTCGAAGCGCAGCGCTGTGCGGAAGCCGCTCCACCCCTCGATCCAGGGCCGCTCGGAAGAGAAGTGGGTCGCTGCCCGTTCGAGCGCATCGTGACAGGCGCCGAAATGCCACAGCTCCCTTACGCTATGGGCAAGGTGGTCCCGGGTATTCTCGATGATTGGCGAAAGCTCGACCGCCAAGTCGACCGCGCCGTTGTACCAGGCCCAGATGTCGCCATTGGTCAGCGGGTGCCAGCCATAGTCGCGTGACCGGGCGCCGAAGTCGAAGTCGCTGGATGAACTGAAATAGTGCGCCTTCAGCAGCGCATCGAGGGCGACGCCGGCGCAGCGCATCAAAGCCGGATCACCAGATTGCGCAAACCGGCGCACAAGCGATCGCCGCTGGTCCGGCAAAGCCTTGGTGCCGGACAGGTGCAGGTGAAACAGCTCGGCGAACATTTCCGATGCCGAGTTCTTGTTGTGATTGGGCGGTTCGGCGGAAAGGAACCGGGCAAGCAATGTCGCCGCGCGGTCGAATAGCGGTGGATCGTAAGCGAGGAGCTTGATCAACCGTATCCACCGCCACCGGTCGCTCGACTGCGGATCGAGTATCTCGGCGCCGCGTGGCCCAGTTACGTCTCGCTCGATCCTTGCGAGTACGGCATCCGGTGCGACCGGAGCGATATTCGTGATGATCTGGAGGCCGTCTTCGCCCAACGCCGCGAGATCGCCAAGAAGACCGTCGGCACCGAGCCAGCGCACGACCGCGGCCCGTGCCTCGGCGCTGTCGTGCAGATAGCCGAGGCGGCGCGAAAGGGACTTCTGCATCCGCGCCGTGAGCGACGCGCAGAAGCGGTCGAAATCGGCCGGGGGCATGCGTTCGAGGGCGAACCCGGCGAGCGGGTTGGCGATCGCGTGCGGCAGGATCGCACGCCACCTTCCGCGCAGCTGCGCGATCCCGCGCTGACGAAGCGTGTTCAGCGCCGCATACATCGTCGCCACGGAAGCGCCGCGAATAGCAGCAACCCGCGCAAGTTCGCCGCTTTCCGACGTGTCTTCGCCATCGATCGAATAGAGCAGCGCAAGGTCTTCGGCGGCGGAAAGGAGATCCCGGTCGGGCTCGTTGCGCTGGTGAAAAATCCGCTCGAAGAGGTCACGGCTCTTGAGCTTTCCCAAGGTCTCGCCTTTCCCGAGGGTTTCGGCGATGGCGCGCGCCACGCGGAAATTGCCGTCGCTGAATTCCGATATCGTGCGCCGGTCCACCTGCGTCATATTGGGGAAGGTCTTTTCCAGCCACAGTTCCACCATTTCGGGCGGTGCTGATTGCAGGCGAAAGACCTCGGTACGCTCGGGCTCATCGTCGCGAACATCATATTCGACCGTGAGGAGGCTGACCTGGCTCCCCGCTTCCGAACAGATGCGGGCAAGTTCGCTGTGTGTCGCCGGATTGCAGTTATCGACGATCAGGATCGCACGTTGCCGTGCGATAACTAGCTGGCGCGCCATGTCCCGGGCGGTCGGGTTAGTCTCGACCGAATAGTCGGTATAAACGGCAAGCCCCGGGTCCAGCGGCGCCTCACCGACACCATCCTCGAACAGTGCCTGCACGAGACGAGTCTTTCCGAGACCGGACAAGCCGATCAACCGGATACATTGGCGAGCTTGGGTCAGAGAGACGCGAAGCCGGGCGAGACCCTCGCCGATGGTGAGGTGCTCGCGGTCGCTCGTTCGCTCATCAGTTAGGCAAGCCTTGTCATTGAAGAGATAGGGCGTCTCCTCGCTCACGCCGACGCCGCACCAATCGCCGATGCTGCTCCAGCCCGACACACCGATGCCGAGCCGCATGCGGACCCAGGCGGCAATCCCGGGATAGTGATTGACCCATGTAGCCAGCCGGTCGCGATCGTAGAAGTCGCTATGCAACTGCCCGGCCTCAGGCAGATCATCGAGCTGCGCCCGGATCGCATAGCGACGATCACTCAGCGGCTTGTCTGCGACCGACCCTTGCGCGCTGACGATGATGTAGGCGCCCGAGCGAGTGGCGAGTTCGGCGATGACCGGCCGTAGTACGCCGCCAGGACGCATCTCATTGCGGATTGCACTCGCCGGCATGTCGGGCTTCTTTACCTGAAACCCTGTGTGCTGGCTCGGCACGAAATCCGGCATCGGCAGTGCGGACGGGCACTCGACCCGGACATCAAGCCCGCCATCGGCCGCATCCTGATTGCCGCCAGCGGTCACCGACGAACTGGGGCAACCCTGCGCCCGCAATTCTGCCAAAGCGAGACGTGCGACGAGTGTCCGTAGATCGGCGTCATTGAGGTCGGCGACTTGTGCGCCAGTAATTTCGAACATCATTCTTCCCCCCCTTTCATCAAGTATAGGAGAGCATGCGGGAGAATAAAGAGCGGTCAAGCGATAGCTGGTCCGCCACGGCCGCGACGAACTTCCAGTTGTTCCATCGCCACGCATGATGCCTGCGACTGGCTTGCTGAGCTGGCGCTCCAGCGCCGGTGGCCACGGCACGAGCGCGAACTCGCGCGATCCGGCGGAAAGGCTGTTGGGTCGCCATCTGCGCGATTTCTTCTAGGTGCGGAGCACCTGAAGCGTCTCGAGGTGCTTTAGCGCCGCGTTATCCAGTCTGCTCGTGAAGAAAAAGCGTTTGCCTTTCACGTCGCCGGAGAACTTCTTGAACCGATTGACGGTGACGCTGGCATCGGCGCCGCCGGTGGTGCTGCTTGTGCTGTTTCCTCGAGAATGATCGGCGGCCTCGAAAGGGCCAGCCTGAACGAATGTCCATTCAGCACGATTTGCGGCTCAGAAGCAGTCAGGGTGGTTCCAGCCCAGTTTTCGCCTTTTCCCGTAGGTCGCCCCGGTGATAGCCGAATGTCAGCTATTGGCCGATAGCGGACATAGCCTCCAGCACCTGCTTCTGATAAGCCGCAGCTGGGTACTTTCCATGTGCAGTAGCGGCGGCCACGCTTTGATCGGCAGCGTGGCCGCTGAGCATCAAGAGGCTGTAGCCCCAGCCGTCCGAGCCAACGCAATCGCAGCATCGTCACCCTTTCGTTCGCTGTAGCGATCCACCAGGTAGTCCGACCGCCCTCGCGTTAGCAGTGTGAACTTCACCAGCTCCTCCATCACGTCCACTACGCGGTCGTAGTATGGGGATGGTTTCATTCGCCCATCGTCATCGAACTCCTGCCAAGGCTTTCGCCACCGATGACTGGTTGGGAATGGTCACCATGCGCATCCAGCGGCCGAGCACCCGCAGGGTGTTGACCGTATTGAACGATTGGGAGCCACCGCTCACCTGCATCACCGCCAGCGTCCGGCCCTGCGTGGGGCGCACGCTGCCATCTTCCAACGGCAACCAGTCGATTTGATTCTTGAACACGCCGGTAACGGTTCCATGTCGCTCTGGCGAAACCCAGACCTGTCCCTCGGACCACTGTGACCATTCCCGCAGCCGCTGAACTTCGGGGTGGCTCTTGTCCACGCTGTCCAGCATAGGCAGCCCATGGGCATCGAACACACGGGTCTCGCAACCCATGTGGTGCAGAAGTCGCTCGGCTTCCAGGGCCAGCTTCCGGCTGAACGACTGTGGTCTCAGCGAGCCGTAAAGGAGCAAGATCCTCGGCGGACCCTGGTCCGCGGCAGCGAGAAGCCGGTGGTCGGGCCGCGGCAGCGAGGCCACCGCCAGGTTTGGTAGTTCGGCACTTGTAATTGGCTCATTCATTCGATTATTCTAGAAATATGGAAACATCAAATGCAATCTCTGCTCTGACAGCCCTGGGCCATGCCACCAGGCTGGCCGCCTTCCGCCTGCTGGTGGAAGCTGGACCAGCGGGGCGCATGGCTGGCGACATCGCTACGGCCCTGCAGGTACCGCCGGCAACACTGAGCTTCCACCTGAAAGAGTTGGTACAGGCCGGCCTGGTGGAGAGCGAGAGCCAAGGCCGGAACGTCTGTTACCGCGCGAACTTCGCTGCCATGACTGGCTTGATCGAGTACCTCACGCACAACTGCTGCGCAGGCTCGCCAAGCGAGCAATGCGTGCCGACTTTTCCCGAGTGCAAGTGCTGAAACCGCACGTTCCCTTTCCTGCCAAAGCGATTGCACGATGACACGTAACGTCTTGTTTCTCTGTACTGGTAATAGTGCGCGAAGCGTCCTTGCTGAGGCCACGCTACGCGCGTGGGGCGGCAAAGATTTCAACGCATTCAGTGCCGGCAGTCAGCCTGCGGGCTCCGTCAATCAGTTTGCCCTCGCACAGTTGCAGGCCGAAGGGATGCCCATTGCTGGACTGCGCAGCAAGTCATGGGATGAGTTCGTGGATGCCGCGCCAATGGACCTGGTAATCACCGTATGCGATTCAGCAGCCGCAGAGTCCTGCCCACTGGTGTTTGGGGACTTCATCCGCAGCCACTGGGGCTTGCCGGATCCGGCTACGGTAGAAGGCACTGATAGTGAGAAGGCTGCAGCGTTTGCACGCGCTCACACCATCGTGAAGATTCGCCTGCGTGCTCTACTGGCGTTGCCAGAAACGCTATGGAAGGATCGCTTGGCGCTTCAAAGCGCGCTGGACCAAATCGGCCAGTTGCAGCCGATCGACGCCTCCCCGTGAAGCCGCGTCCAGCCATGGGCCTGTTCGAGCGCCACCTGACTCTGTGGGTGGCGCTGTGCATTGCGGCCGGGACCTTGCTTGGCCATTTCCTGCCAGGCGCCTTTGCCACGCTTGCATCGGCGGAGGTGGCCAAGGTCAACCTGCCGATCGCGGTGCTGATCTGGTTGATGATCATCCCGATGCTGCTGAGGGTGGACTTCGGTGCCATGCGCCAGCTGCAGCAGCATTGGAAAGGTATCGGGGTTACGTTGTTCATCAACTGGGCTGTTAAGCCCTTTTCGATGGCACTGCTGGGGTGGGTATTCCTTCGCCACGTCTTCGCAGATTGGTTGCCTGCTGGGCAGACTGACAGCTACATCGCTGGCCTGATCCTGCTGGCAGCTGCGCCTTGCACTGCGATGGTGTTCGTGTGGAGCAACCTGTGCCGTGGCGATGCGAATTTTACGCTGAGCCAGGTTGCGCTGAACGACGCGATCATGGTCGTTGCCTATGCCCCGGTAGTTGCGCTGCTGCTGGGAATTTCCTCGATCACGGTTCCATGGGACACGCTGCTGTTGTCCGTTGGGCTGTACATCGTCGCGCCCGTAGTGGTGGCTGCGCTGCTACGGCAGTGGATGCTTTCGCGCAACGGGAACAGTGGTCTGCAGATTGTGCTGCACCGGCTCGGGCCCGTTTCGCTGTCTGCCCTTCTGCTTACTCTGGTGCTGCTGTTCGGCTTCCAAGGACAGCAGATCGTCAAGCAGCCCCTGGTCATCGCACTCATCGCCGTCCCCATCTTGATCCAGGTCTACTTCACCTCAGGCCTGGCCTATCTCCTGAACCGTCGCCTAGGTGTAGCTCACTGCGTTGCTGGACCATCCGCACTGATTGGAGCGAGCAACTTCTTTGAGCTGGCGGTGGCCACGGCCGTGGCACTGTTCGGGGTGCATTCGGGAGCCGCACTGGCCACGGTAGTGGGCGTACTGATCGAAGTGCCGGTAATGCTGTCGGTGGTTCGCATCGTCAACCGGACTCAAGACTGGTATGAGATGAGGAACGGGCTCTGACAGAGCAACGCTCTCAACATAGTGTCCGCTCTTGGCCGAAAGCGGACATCGTTCGACGACCTGCTGCATTGATCTTCCGTCAGCCAAAGCACGGGTCTCTCCTTCCATCAATTGATGATCTCCCCACTCCCCGAAGCAACAAACGCCCTCAACTGCCGAACGAACTCCGCGTCGTACAGCTCCCACTCCGTAATCTCCCCCACAATCCGCAATGGCTGCGCACTCCGATACGACCGGGTCGGGTTCCCGGGAAACTTCTTGTTGGTGACATTCGGATCGTCTTCAAACGGCCCGGTCGGCGCCACCACATACACACGCGGTCGCCCTTCACCCTTGGCCATCTCCGCAGCCAGCCCGGCGCCCTTGGCAATCGTGGTGAAGTAGATGTGGTTCATCACCACACCGTCGCGATAGTTGGAGCGGAAACCCGCGCTCAGCAGCTCGCCCATCGCGAGGTCGGCGCGGGTGCCGTGATAGAACGGTCCGGCGACCTGGTCGCAGGTGTCATGCGAAATGGGTGTCCATTCGGTGTCCGGCGCCATCGGCACTGCCCCTCGCTGTCCTGTCGGATCGACAGGCCGGCGAGTCTAGGGCGCCGGCAGGGCCTTGCGGCAAGGCCCCATCCGCGAAATACTCTGTAAGTGGGAGGCGCAGTGCGCCTCCTTTTTTCATTCTGCGGCGCCGCGCCCTTCCAGCTCGCGCACGGCCGTTTCCAGCGCATCCAGCTTCTCGCGGGTCTTCAACAGCACGGCGCGCTGCACTTCGAACTCCTCGCGGGTGACCAGGTCGAGCTTGGCCAGGCCGGCCTGCAGCGCGCTCTTGAAGGTGGCCTGCAGTTCCTCGCGCGATTCGCGCAGGCCCGGCGGCACCAGGTCGCTGAGGCGACGGGCAAGGTCATCGATGTGGTTCAGGTCGATCATGGGGGGCTCCGTGGGGGTGGGCCCGTGCATCCGGCGCGGGCAGGCCAATCGGCACAAGGATACTGCCGGCACCCACTGCCCGGACAGGCCGCAGCGGCTTCGCACGGGCCGCGTTCAGGCGCTATCCTCCACGCCGGAAGACAGGAGATAGACGATGAAGATGGTCATGGCGGTGATCAAGCCGTTCAAGCTCGACGACGTGCGCGAAGCGCTGGCCGAGCGTGGGGTCACCGGGATCACGGTGACGGAAGTGAAGGGCTTTGGTCGCCAGAAGGGCCATACCGAGCTGTACCGTGGTGCGGAGTACGTGGTCGACTTCCTGCCGAAGGTGAAGCTGGAAGTGGCGGTGACCGATGACCAGGTGGAGGCGGTGGTTGAGGCCATCGTGAAAGCTGCGGGCACCGGCAAGATTGGTGACGGCAAGGTGTTCGTCTACGACCTGGGCAGCGTGGTGCGTATTCGTACCGGTGAGTTGGACGCGGACGCGTTGTAACCCGGTTTTTGTGCGTATTCGGGCTGTAAAGCGGCTTTTGTAGAGTCGAGCTTGCTCGACTGAAGCGCAGAGCAGTCGAGCAGGCTCGACTCTACAAAGAGCGGCAGAGCAGTCGAGCAAGCTCGACTCTACAAAGAGCGGCAGAGCAGTCGAGCAAGCTCGACTCTACAAAGAGCGGTAGAGCGGTCGAGCAAGCTCGACCCCTACCAAAGAAAAGCATTCAGCGGCGCTTAGCCCACCTGTAGAACCGCTTCCAGCCCTGGCGCACGGCGGCCACCCAACCTGGGTCGGCCACCAGCGCGGCCTGCGCGGCGCTCGGCGCCTGGCCAGTCACGCGCTGGCGGATCTTCAGCAGGTTCTTCATGTCGCTGCGGCGCATCTGCCGGCTCAGCGGGCCGCGGCGCAACCAGCGGGGTACGCGCCAGGCCGAGGTGAAGTCCAGCAGCACGGGCACGCCGCCGCTGACCACCACGTTGGTGCCATGCAGGTCGTTGTGGGTGATGCCGGCCGCGTGCAGGCGGCTGAGCGCGTGCTGCAGCTGCTCGAACACATCGTTGCCGACGGCCTGCGCGGTGCTGAGGGTCTGTCCGGGAATGAACTCCATGCCCAGTGCCAGCCCACCGAGGGTGCCGAGCAGGGCCGGGGCGTGTTTCCAGCCGCCAAGGCGCTGCAGCATGCGCGCTTCACGGCGCACCATCAGCCGGGCGATCAGTGAAACCGGGGTGCCGCGGTAGCGGGAGTAGTCCTTGATGACCGCTTCGCGCCCGTCCAGGCAGGTGCGGTAGACGTCGGGGGCGAGGAAGCGCTTGCCGCGCTTGAGCAGCAGCGGCGCCGCGGCGTCATCGCCGCAGGAGGAGGGGGGCAGTGCAGGGAGATACATGTCGGGGTCTCGGTCGACCCGGTGGGTGGCGCAAAGCGTCAAGCGAACCGGTGTTACAGGAAGTTACTAAGCTTTCGTTAATTTTAGTACTCGCCAGTTCGCTAATCGACGATTTGTCGGAGAAATGTCGGGGTCGTGGCTGGAACAGTTCGTCACATCAAATCGGACATTTCTGTCTCACTTTGTTTGATGTTCTTTATGCATCAACAGGTTGGGCGCTCTTTCGGCCCCCTCCACCGCGTTCAGCTGAACGCGGCGCACGTCCGGCTTGACCCCGGCGCACGGCCTGCCGACCATAAGCTGTTAACCCGCGACATCGGCGGCCGCCCCCTCCGGCACGTCCCCGTCCCCTGCCGCGCTCCCCACCGGTGCTGGCCGCCAGGCCGTGCATCGCCCCGTTTCCCGTTCCGGCCGCGGCTGGAGGAAAGTGCTTTGATCATCAAAATCGTCATTGCAGCGCTGTTCGTGGCCTGCGTGCTGTACATCCACTTCCGTGGCAAGGTCCGCGCGCGCTGGTCGCGCCAGCTGCTGGACCACTCCAGTTTCATGGCCCCGATCAACGTGGTCATGTACATGTTCTCGAAGGTGCCGACCACGCCGTTCCTGGACCCGGCCAAGGAGTTCCCGCAGCTGGAGCCGCTGCGCCAGAACTGGCAGATGATCCGTGATGAGGCACTGGCGCTGCGCGATGCGCAGAAGATCGCCGCCTCCAGCACATTCAACGACGCCGGTTTCAACTCGTTCTTCCGTCGTGGCTGGAAGCGCTTCTACCTGAAGTGGTACGGCCCGTCGCACCCGTCGGCGAAGGCGATGTGCCCCAAGACCACCGCACTGCTGGAATCGCTGCCGGACGTGCGCGCGGCGATGTTCGCGCAGCTGCCGTCGGGCAGTGAACTGCGCCCGCACCGCGATCCGTTCGCCGGTTCGCTGCGCCTGCACCTGGGCCTGGCCACGCCGAACAACGACGGCTGCTACATCGAAGTGGACGGCATCAAGAAGAGCTGGCGCGATGGCGAGTGGATGATGTTCGACGAGACCTACATCCACCATGCGCACAACGAGACGCCGGATGACCGCGTGATCCTGTTCTGCGACATCGCCCGTCCGCTGCACTTCGGCCTGCCCGGCCTGTTCAACCGCGCGGTGGCGGCCACGCTGCTGGCCGGTGGTGCGTCGCCGAATCTGCCGGGTGACCCGACCGGTGGCGTCAACAAGGCGTTCGGCAGCGTGTACAAGGTGCGGCTGAAGGCCAAGGCGCTGCGCGAGCGCAGCGTGGTGGCCTACCAGTTGATCAAGTGGGGCCTGGTGGTGGCGGTGATCGCCGGTATCTGGGCGCTTTGATCGTTGCATGAGGTTGCCGGCCAGCGGCCGGCACTACCGGAACATGAAAAAACCCGCGCTGTTGCCAGCGCGGGTTTTTCTTTTGCATTGGTAGGTGCCAACCTTGGTTGGCACGCTTTCCGATCAGTTCTTCAGCGCCGCCTGTACGAACGGCGGGGTCACCAGCACGCCGGTGTGCAGCGCGGCGGTGTAGTACAGGGTGTTGAAGGTCTTGGCGGCCGAGTCGGCCTGGCGGAAGTCGAAGCTGCTGTCGCCCTTGCGCGCCATGGTCACGCTCCACCAGCCGGTGGGGTAGCACGGCTGCGGGAACGGCAGGGTCTTGAACGAGCCGAAGCCGGCCTTGCCCATCTCGGTGCGCATTTCGTTGATCAGGTCCAGCTGCATCAGCGGCGACTCGGACTGCTGCACCAGGATGCCGTCGTCCTTCAGGGCCTTGAAGCAGCTCTCGTAGAAAGCCTTGTTGAACAGGCCTTCACCCGGGCCGACCGGATCGGTCGAGTCCACGATCACCACGTCCACGCTGCCGGCCGGGCAGTTGGCCATGTAGGCCACGCCGTCGTCGAACAGCAGCTCGGCGCGGGCGTCGTCGTTGGAATCGCACAGTTCCGGGAAGTGCTTGCGCGCCATCACCGTGACCTGCTCGTCGATATCGCACTGGGTCACGCTCTCCACGCCCTTGTGCTTGAGCACTTCGCGCAGGGTGCCGCAGTCGCCGCCACCGATGATCACCACGCGCTTGGGCGCGGCGTGGGTGAACAGCACCGGGTGGCTGATCATCTCGTGGTAGAAGAAGTTGTCCTTGCTGGTCAGCATGATGGCCCCGTCGATGGTCATCAGGTTGCCCCAGTCGGTGGTCTGGAAGATCTCGATCTTCTGGAACGGCGACTGCACCTCGTCCAGCTTGCCGGTGATGCGATAGCCGATGGCCGAGCCGGTGCGCTCGAAGTGTTCGATGTACCAGTTGTTGCTGTCAGTCATTGGAAAACAGTCCTGTTCGGAGGGGTGAAGCCGGGCTGGCGGGCGGGGCCGCGTGGCACAGATGCCACATCCGGACGGATCGGCCCGTTCAGGTTGGAACCTGTCACGGGCGCGGGCGCGCATGATAACGAACCTGTGGGCATATAGGCGTTATCATGCCCCCCCTTTTATTGCCAACAAGGCCGACTGAAATGACCGATTGGTCCCTCGACCAAGCCCGCAAGACCTACTCGATCCCGCATTGGGCGGACGGTTACTTCGACGTGGATCAGGCCGGGCACATGGTGGTGAGACCGACCGGGGCGGACGGCCCGGTGGTGTCGCTGCCCAAGGTGGTCGATGCGGCGCGCGCGGGTGGGGCCAAGCTGCCGCTGCTGGTGCGCTTCCCGGACATCCTCGGCCAGCGCCTGGGCAAGCTGCAGGCGGCCTTCGGCCAGGCCCAGCAGGACTGGGAATACAGTGGCGGCTACACCGCCGTGTACCCGATCAAGGTCAACCAGACCCGTGGCGTGGCCGGCACCCTGGCCAGCCACCATGGCGAGGGTTTCGGCCTGGAAGCGGGCAGCAAGCCCGAGCTGATGGCCGTGCTGGCGCTGTCGCGCCCGGGTGGCCTGATCGTCTGCAACGGCTACAAGGACCGCGAGTACATCCGCCTGGCCCTGATCGGACGCAAGCTGGGCCTGCAGACCTTCATCGTCATCGAGAAGCCGTCCGAGCTGAAGCTGGTGCTGGAAGAGTCCAAGGCGCTGGACGTGAAGCCAGGCCTGGGCGTGCGCATGCGCCTGGCCTCGCTGGGCGCCGGCAAGTGGCAGAACAGCGGTGGCGACAAGGCCAAGTTCGGCCTGTCGCCGCGCCAGCTGCTGGACCTGTGGAAGTCGCTGCGTGACACCGAGTACGCCGACTGCCTGAACCTGCTGCACTTCCACATGGGCTCGCAGATCTCCAACGTGCGCGACATCGCCAACGGCATGCGCGAAGCCACCCGCTACTTCGTGGAGCTGTCGCGCCTGGGCGCGAAGATCACCCACGTAGACGTGGGCGGTGGTCTGGGCGTGGATTACGAAGGCACCCGTTCGCGCAGCTTCTGCTCGATCAACTACGGCCTGCATTCCTACGCCAGCAACATCGTGCAGCCGCTGGCCAATGCCTGCGAAGAGTTCGGCCTGACCCCGCCGCGCATCGTCACCGAGTGCGGCCGCGCGATGACCGCGCACCACGCGGTGCTGATCGCCAACGTCTCGGAAGTGGAAGAGGCGCAGGAAGGCCGCGTGCCGGACCAGCACGACGACGAGCCGGCGGCGATCCGCCACCTGCGCGAGATCCACGACGAGCTGGACGTGCGCCCGGCGGTGGAACTGTTCCAGGAAGCACAGCACTTCCACGCCGAAGGCCTGGCCAGCTACGCGCTGGGCCAGATTGACCTGCCGCAGCGTGCGCGCATCGACGATCTGTTCTACGCCATCGCCCACGGCGTGCGTGCGCGCCTGAGCTATGACGAGAAGAGCCACCGCCCGGTGCTGGATGAGTTGAACGAGCGGCTGGTCGACAAGTACTTCGTCAACTTCAGCGTGTTCGAATCGATCCCGGACGTGTGGGCGATCGACCAGGTGTTCCCGATCGTGCCGATCGAGCGCCTGGACGAAACCCCGGACCGTCGCGGCATCATCGCCGACATGACCTGCGACTCGGACGGCATGGTGGAAACCTACGTCGAGAACGAGAGCCTGGACAGCTCGCTGCCGCTGCACAAGATGAAGCCGGGCGAGAGCTATCGCATCGGTTTCTTCATGGTCGGCGCCTACCAGGAAATCCTGGGCGACATCCACAACCTGTTCGGCGACACCGACGCGGTGGAAGTGCTGGCCGATGCCGATGGCTATGCCATCACCCAGCAGCGCCGTGGCGATACCACCGACGTGATGCTGGACTACGTGGGCTACCGCCTGGACGAACTGCGTGCCACCTACGCACAGCGCGTGGCCGAGGCCCAGCTGTCGCCGGAACGTGCGCAGGAACTGTCGGACGCGCTGGAAGCCGGCCTGACCGGTTACACCTACCTGTCCGACGAACCGTTGGTCTGACGTCGAAGGAAACGCCGGGCATGGCCCGGCGCTGCCGGCCCTGATGAGCGCACGCGCGATCTTCCATCTGTTCCTGCATGCCGCCGTGCCAGCCCTGCTGGCATGGCTGTTCTGGCGCAAGCGTTTCGCTTCGGCGTGGCTGCTGATGCTGCTGGGCTGGATCATCGATCTGGACCACCTGCTGGCCGATCCGATCTACGCGCCGAACCGCTGCAGCATCGGCTTCCACCCGTTGCACACCGCGCCGGCCATCGCGGTCTATGCCGGTCTGTGCGTGCCGAAGAAGACGCGGTTGTTTGGCATCGGGTTGATGATCCACATCGTGCTGGACGCGATCGATTGCTGGTGGATGCACCACCGCTGATGGGTGACGCGCTGAGCCGAGCCCACGCCCGGCTGCGCCTGGGGCCGTCCGGCCCCGACCTAGTCAGCCGGCGCCAGCGGCAGTTCCAGCCGCGCGCGCAATCCGGGGTTTTCGTTCGACAGGCGCAGTGAGCCGCCGTGGCTGGCGGCGATGTCGGCTGCGATGGCCAGCCCCAGGCCGCTGCCTTCCACCCGTTCGTCCAGGCGCACGCCACGCTGCAACACACTTTCCAGCTTGGCCTCGTCCAGGCCGGGGCCGTCGTCGCGCACTTCAATGTGCAGCCGGTCCTGCTGGGCCAGGGCGCGCAGCCGCACCTCGTGGCGGGCCCACTTGCCGGCGTTGTCCAGCAGGTTGCCCAGCATTTCTTCCAGATCGGTCACGGCGCCGGCGAAGGCCAGCCCGGGGGCCACGTCCACCCGGAAGTGGATGCCGCGGCTGGCGTGCACGCGGGTCATCAGCCGGCACAGCGCTTCGGCGGCGGGGGCTACCTCGCTGCGCTGCCGGTGGTCCACCGCCAGGCCGGCGGCCAGATAGCGGTCGATGCTGGCGCGCATGCGCGCACCCTGTTCGTGCAGCGTACGCCGCCAGTCGCGGCCGTCGCCCTGTGTCTCGGCGGCCAGCACGCTCAGCGGCGTCTTCAGTGCATGGGCGAGGTCTTCCGCACTGCTGCGCGCACGCGCCACCATGCGCTGGTGGTGGTCGAGCAGGGCGTCCAGTTCATCGGCCAGCGGTGCGATTTCCAGATCGAGCTGGCGGCGGTCGATACGTTCGGCTTCGCCACGCCTGATGCGCTCAAGCTGCTGGCGCAGTCCGCGCAGCGGGCGCAGCCCGAAATGGACCTGGCTGGCCAGCACCGCCAGCCACGCGGCCACCAGCACCGCCAGCGCAATCGCGGTGCGTTGGCGGAACGCGGCAACATCGGCATCCAGTGCGCTGCGGTCGTTGGCCACCACGGCAACATAGGCCTGCGCCGCACGGGGCAGGCGCACCTGCTGCACGCGGGCACGCAGTGATTGCTGCATCGGCCCGGCCAGGTTGCGCTGGGTCGGGCCGTCGGCGGTGACGGCCAGGGTCTGGTCCCACAGCGAGCGCGACTGCAGCAGCACCTTGCCCTGCTGGTCCGCGATCTGCCAGTACGCACCGGAGAACACCCGCTGGAAGCGGGCGTCGTTCGGTTCCTGGCGCAGGCGCAGCTGCCCTTCCGGGTCCACTTCGGCCTGCGCCAGCAGGGTCAGCATGTCCTGCCGCAGTTCGTGGTCGAGGCGGTCACGCGCGCTGCGCTTGAACAGCTCGCCCAGCAGGACGCTGGCCAGTACCGAGACCAGCACCAGGCCGATGCCGGCGACCAGCAGCAGCCGGCGGCGCAGCGAAGGCTGGCGCGCGCTCATGCCTCGGCCAGCCGCCAACCCTGGCCGCGCACGGTATGGATGAGGTCGGTGCCCAGCTTGCGGCGTACCCGCCCGAGCAGGACGTCCAGCGCGTTGGAATCGGGATCGTAGCCGCCTTCGAAGACCTGCTCGCCGAGGCGGTCGCGGCTGATCACGCTGCCGCTGTGGTGGATGAAGTAGCTCAACACGCGGAACTCCTGCGGACTCAGCGCCAGCGCCTGCCCATCCAGCTCGAAGCGGCCTGCGTTGACGTCCAGCTGCAACGGGCCGCACTGCAGGCGCGGGCTGGCATGGCCATGGCTGCGGCGGATCAGCGCCCGCAGGCGCAGCACCAGTTCGTCGGCCTGGAAGGGCTTGGTGAGGTAGTCGTCGGCGCCGGCATCGAAGCCGGCCAGTTTGTCGTGCCAGCGCCCGCGTGCGGTCAGCACCAGCACCGGGAAGCTGCGGGCATTGCCACGCCAGCGCTCGATCACGCTCAGCCCGTCCAGGCCGGGCAGGCCCAGATCGACGATCGCGGCCTGCAGGTCCTCGACCTGGCCGATCTCCTCGGCCTGGCGCCCGTCGGCCACCGTCTGCACGACGTAGCCGGCCTGTTCCAGCAACGGCACCAGCCGTTGAACCAGCGCCGCATCGTCTTCGGCCAGCAGGATACGCATCAGTCGTCCAGCTCCGTCTTCAACAGCTTTCCATTGCGCGCATCATAATCCAGCTCCACCACCACGCCGTCGGTGCGCAGGATCTCCACCTCGTAGACGCCGTCGTCCAGCTCCACTTCCAGCAGCTGGCCCGGATAGCGCCGGAGCGCATCACGCACCACGCCTTCCAGCGGCACATAGCGGCCCTGCTGCACGGCACGGCGCGCGACCTGTTGCGCCGGGTCCTGCGTCGGAGCGGCAGCGTTCGGGGCGCCGGCCAGGGCCAGCAGCAGGGTGAGGGTGGGGAGCATCGTGACTGCGCCAGGAAGGGGAACCGGCGCGAGTATGCCGATGGCGACTAACCGTTGCCTAACAGCCGCGGCTAAGGCGCTGTTAACCGGGGCATGCATCGTGGCGGTGCCGGGATGATCCGGCCACGAACAGGAGAACCCCCATGTTGAAGTCGCTCACTCTCGCCACCGTCGCTGCGCTGGCCATCGCACCGGCCGCGCAGGCCGCACCGCTGGGCATGGCCCAGGTCGAACAGACCCTGCGCAAGGCCGGCTATACCCAGATCCACGAGATCGAGCGCGATGACGGCCTGTGGGAAGCCGACGTGAGCCGTGCCGATGGCCGCTTCAGCGAGGTCTATGTGGATCCGAAGACCGGCGAGATCTTTGATGAACACAGCAGCCGCGCGATGTTGACCACCGAGCAGGTGCTGGCACGGGCGCAGGCGCATGGCCTGCGCGAGATCCATTCGCTGGAACGTGACGGCGCGACCTGGTCGCTGGAAGCGCGCAATGCCCGCAACCAGAAGGTGGAGGTGCGCCTGAGCGGATATGACGGCCGCATCC